>CABZLA010000020.1 GCA_902526435.1 uncultured Prochlorococcus sp.
AGTTCCAGCAGAAACATGAATCGTTGCACCAGTGGCGACATTAATTCGATCTAATCTTGTAAATGCAATATTACCTGACCCTGCATCTGATTGAATTGTTACAGAAGTTCCTGCTGCTATATTATGCTGAACTGATGTTTTAAATATTTGATTCAATAATGATGTCGTATCATTACTCAATGCTGTTGAAAATCCACTTACACCTGTAAGTTCTGAACCATCACCTTTAAATTGTGATGCAGTTACAACACCTGTAAATACTGCTGCTCCTGAATCGTAAATTGTTGCACCAGTTCCTATTGGAGTATCAGCACCAAGAACATTGATACCTGCTGCCTCAACACCTACATTATGAACATTTGTTGAACCAGTTTTAAAGTTAGAACCAGTTACAATACCAACTGTATTAATATCTCTATCACTTATAGTAAGAGTTCCAGTTCCAACTGTCAATATACCAGTAACTCTAGCATTACCAGTAACAACTAATTTTTCAGTAAATGTAGTTGCTCCTCCAACCTTCGCTGAGTTTACTGTTATATCATCAGCATCAGTTAATGAGACATTACCTGTTCTTCCATAAAATCCAGATACATCACCACTTGATGCACCAGCAAAACCAAGATGTCTGATTTGTATTTCAACTCCGAGTGCAGGTGCAGTAGTAAACTTAATTACATTATCAGTAAGAAGTGAATATGATCTTGCTGTTGATGCATCAGTGGGATGTTGTATTACACCATTCAATGATACTAATAAACTTTCAGAGTTTGGTACATTTTGAGAGAGAGAATACTCAACAGTGCTTCCATCACCAGTATAATTATCAATCTTATGATTTGATATATCAAATGTTCCTAGTGTCTCTCCTAATAATGTGCCAAAAAATATATCATTAACTGTAGGTGCAGTTTGAAAAACAATTATATTTCTTATTTCAATTGCAAAACCCTCACTAAAATTATTATGATCATTATTAGGTTTCTGAATTACATTATTAATTGCAATACTTAATTGTGTTGCCTGTGAAAATCTAGCACGATTTCCATTACCGTGAGTAATTCTAAACTTCTTATTTACACCATCAAATGCTGCGTTTAATGTATGGGATGTTCCACCACCAACTGCATTTAAATTGATTGCTGTAAGACTTGCTGCGTCAGATGCAGATGTCGCAAGTTTAATTGTATGTGCAGTATCGTAAATTACATAGTATGCAGTGCCACTTGATAGTCCACCAATATTACTTCCACCACCATTATTATATGTTACTCTCTGTCCATTTATAAATCTATGGTCAACTACTTTTATTGTTTCAGCAGCAGTCGATACTACACTTGATGCTGAACCGTCAAAAGTTGCGGTATAAGTTGAGATGTCATCTAATACCTTAAAATTATTAACGCTGTCTCCAACTATGTGCTGATTACCAAGATAAGGCATTTAATTAAGATAGTAGGAAGTAACCTGAATTGTGTCTATAGTATTCCGCACGACCACCCGCAATACCTAAACCAACGCTTCTAAACTGATGAGAACCACCATCTACTTGTCCACTTGTAAATGAACGTGTAACATTTCCTGCTTCACCACCTGACCATCCTCCAGAACTTCCACTAATCCAATGACCTGAACCAGTGTTTCCTGATACAGTTCTATAATTTGTACCATTATTACTATGACCTACAAACCAGAATGGATGGTCAGAATAACCTCCAGATAAATCAGAAGTTACAGATACACCACTTGTACCATCTGATCCCCAGTCAGGGTTTGGAATACCACTAGAAGTACCAGTATGTGATTGAACTGCTGTACAGTAAACTCTAGAATATCTGTAATATACTCCAATGTCATGAGAGACCTGTTTTGAGTTATTGTTAGGTCCTGATTGTTCATTATCATTATTAAATCTGTTACTACCATCTCTTTGTAAACTACCATTACTAATTGAACCAAAATTGTTGTAAGTAACATTATTAGTCCAGAAATATGTTGCAGATGTAGAACCATTCGTAGATTGTGTTCCCCACGGTATTTTAATCCAATTTCTACCATCCTGAACAATCATTTCAACATTAATTGTAGTGCCATGAGTAGTTACAATATTATAATTTCCTGCTGGCATTCCTTGCCAATCAGATAAGTTATTTGAAGTTGGTTCTCCGACAGCAATTGCCAACCAACCACCAGTACCATAATATTCTAACTGATTACTTGAACTATTATATCTAATCATACCAGAACTAACCACACTTGGTCTCTGTGCAGATGTTCCGACTGGAATATCTATTGCACCAGTAGAGGAGAAAGTAACTATTCCAGAAACTATTGCACCAGATGCTTGAGCTGCGATAATTGTATTCCCACCAGTGTCTTTAACAGTAGTTGCATCTACTCCAGTAAGTTGTGATCCATCTCCACGATATGAAGTTGCAGTTATAATACCAGCGTTACCAAGATGTATATTACTTCCAACACTTATAAAGTCATCAATATCTGCGTATGGTGAGATAACTCCAGTTCTTGCTGTTACAAGTCCAACTGAATCTACGTTTGTTACGTCTTCGTATGTTAATGTTCCACCTATTGAAACGTTGCCAGGAACTGTTAAAGAACCACCGATGCTCACTCCCGTTGACGTTGTGGATAAACGAAGAATATCATCATGATATAATTCAACTGCACCATCAACAGTCGCTTTGACCATTTCTTCACCAGTTGATTTTTGTATGAATATACTACCTGCACTTGCTTGTATCTTTAAATCACCACCACCATTTTCTGCGATGTATGAGTGGTTTGAATCATGATATATTTGTAAATCTTCTGAACTTCCGAAACGTGCTCTGTCTCCATCTAATAAATTAACGTTACCGTGGAATGTTGAAACACCTGCAACATTTAATTGTTTTGTAAAATGAGTAGTTCCTGTGACTGTAGATATACCAGCAAGTGTAAATGTTCCACCAGTTGGAGTGATATCATCTAGTGTATCAACATAGGTCTTAACTGCTTTCTGTGTTGAAACTTTTGTATCACTATTCTGTGACAAGGTAACATCAGTTGAGAACTCACCAACAGCAGCACCAATTAGACCACCAACAGAACCAAGTCTTAATGATTCAAGACCAGATAAGTTAAATGCAGATGCATCCAATGTAACATTACCCGTTGCTTGGTCTACTTTAAATTGGTCTCCAACATAGAAGTTACCTAAATCATCTGTTGCAGTATAGTAAACACGACCAGGATCTGTTTCATTCGTTTGAATTTGATAATCCTGATTTGGAGATTGTGTCGGATTATTTGGCCAGTTAGTTGTATCAGTTCCTCCAGTACCAACTTGTAGAAAATCGTGACCAGTTAATCTTGCGAGACTAAATTCTTTTCGAGCGTGAACTGCAACATCTGATGCAACTGCTGTTGCTCTTGAGGTTGCAAATACTAATACCTTATATGCAACACTATTTGCAGTTACAGAACTTACTGATTGAATTTGGAATGCATTACCATCTGTTGATGCAAATTGTAGAGAGTCACCAGCATCAGGTGCAGTTGAAAATGTTGTTACAAGTATTCTTCCTGACTGATTAACTGTTGCAGTTCCTGATGTAAGAGTTGCTGTTGCTCCAGAACTTCCACCCGTAACTGTCTCACTCGATTGAAATGTTCCTGATCTTTGAACAATATAAATTCTTTTTGGTTCTGCCTGTACATTTACAACGTATGCTGTTGCACCTGATGTTCCACCAGTTACCTGTTCACCATCATTAAAAGATGTTGTAAGGACATTTGTATAAACAAGCATCTGTCCTTTAATTGTACCAGAGTTTGCTGTTTCTCCTGAATCAAACCCTGCTGAATAAACACCATATTCACCATAAGCATTACTTGAATTAAGTGATCTTATTTTTGAACCACCTGTCACAGCAAAACCTATCGTACAATAATAGGTAAACGTTGAAATCATTTCAGCGTTTGAATTATTCTTTAACCATATACCTAATCCATCACTATGAACCGCAGTATAAGTGTGAAATAACATACTACGATTTCCACTTGAGTGAAGTGAACCATCTAATACTGCTCCAGTTGCACCATTACCAAAAGATGTGCAATTATAAATGTAGGGAGATTTTGTTGATATAACGCTCGCAGCATTTAATGCAAGATATGTTCCACCAACTGTTGCACTTTCTGGTTTATAATTTGGGCTACCAGGTGTGTAACCACCCATTCCGTCCATCACAAGATCCTGCAACACAGTTGCATTACTCATTCTGAATAGAATAGAACGATTATTTTGTATTGAACCTCCAGAATCTAAACCTGATGCGGGTTTGACTATTGTTGCTCTTAAACTATCACCTGCAATAGTAGTATGTGCAGGGACTACAATTGGTAATGATGTTTCTTCATATACACCCGATTTAACGAAGATGATAGCGGGAGATGTTGCAGAAGGAGTTCCTATATTTGAAACTGCATATTTAATAGTTAAGAATGGTGTATCTATTGAACCTCCAAATCCACTGCTATCTGTTCCATTTTTTGCAACATAATATACATTTGTTGTTGTACCACTAGTGCCATAAACTAAATCAGAACCATTCGATTTTAAAAATTTACCAGAAGTACCTAAACTTAATTTTTGTAATGTTCCACTTGCATTATAAAATAATATATCCCCTCTTGTTCCTGTGTTTATATTTGTACCACCATTCAAATTTAATTGTGCAGAACTAGATAATGTAGTAATACCAGTCAGATTCAATCCAGAACCTGTCAAATCCAAAGTATCACCAGAAGCAATTTCTTGAATTTGATTTGAACTTGTATTTAATACTAAAGGAAATCTATTCGCCATTATATCGTTAAAGCTTTCTTTTTATTTATGCTAGGTTAAAAGCGATGGGATGCACAGTTCCACTACGATCTGCAACAGTCATCGACCTTCCATGTAAATCCATCGTATGAGCACCTGCTCTTGCACCTATAGTAAGTGTTGATAATGGATTGACATTTGTAGTGGCAAGAACTACACAAAAAAAGTTAGCACCTGATACTGGTGCTGATGCAAAATTTATTTTGTCGTCAACAATAGTAAATGCAGTGATTGCTTCTTGAATTACACCACCTAGAGATACTAATAATGTATAAGGATTGCCAGCAAAAAATGGTGTACCACCAACCTTTAAAGAAAATTGAGTAGTGCTATTATTAAATTGAGAACTTAAATCATCAAGTTTGATAAACGAACCTGGTGATTGCTGACGACCAATATATGCCATCTAAATTTTAATCTTTTTTTCTATTTATAATCAAGACTCAACTTCTTCTGGGAGAGTAGGTGGAGCAGGTACTTCTTTTGGTAATTCAACACCAGTTTGTTGTAAGTATTCAATGATACCTTGAAGTTTTAAAAGCATATCTCTTTTGTTTTTTGCCTGTGCTTCAAGTTGGTTTATTTCGTCAATCAGACCTTGTGCTTGCTCTGTCACAGATTTTAAATGTGTTTGATGATCAGTCAATTCCATAATCAATTATTTTTTTACTTATTATATATCAAGATTTTCAAAGTGTCAAGCTATAGTTCTGCAGAAAATCCTAAGTAGCTACTTGAACTACCACCTTGACACCATAACATTTGTCCAGTTCCCCATCCATGACCAGATCTAGGGAAATTAACTCTGGCATAAAAAGGCATCGCATCAGTAAAAGCAGGAACAGCAGTACAAGTTTGTGTCGTATCTCGTCTGACTTTATAATGACTAGCATCTCCTGATTGTTCTACTGCTGTTGGTGCAGTTCTCATAGGCACAGGAAAATGAAGAAATCCATATATGTTAACATTATCATTATCAGACATACCTATCATATAGGTCTTGTTATTATCTCCATTCATTCTATAGTAATAACGATAGCAACGTGTAAGTTCCTCTCCGAAGCCGTGGTGCTCGAACGAGGTTGCTGTGTCTCCAACTTCATATTGAACTCCTGTAATTTGCAAAGTTGCTCCTGAATTATTAGACAAATCTACTGCACCAGTCACATCAAACTTATTTGCAACTTGCCATTGATTTAGAGTTGATGTTGAATATCCTGTAGACCCTAAACTGAAAATAATACCGAGTCCTCGTTGAGTATCAGTATACCAAGTATATGTAGTTGGTGGAGTGACGGTCACTGTTTTATATTCCCAAGTATTAGCAGAGTTGATAGTATATGATGACACATAGCATACACGACTACCACCAGTTGCAGCATTTTGTATTGTAACTCCATAAGTTCCAGTCACACTTCCTTTCACAAAGAAAGAAAGAGTTGCTGTTTTTGCACCTGCTGCTCCGTAACCAAGACTTATAATATTATTTCCTTCAATATAATGTTCGATCATTTTATATGATGCACTTCCATACGATGTTTGAGTAACTTTAATTGAGTTTTTAAATCCAGCAGGTGCATCTGCTACTTGTTGAGTATTAAATCCACCAGCTCCAAATGCAGTTTTAAATCTATCAGCACCATAAGAACCATTAGCAGTAAAACTCACTCCTCTTTGGGCCACGTTCATGGCTCCGTTAATTACAAGATTGCGATGAGAGAGTCCACCTCCTCCAATCGAAGTTATTTTTGCGGTGCAAGTTCCATCTGATGCCATTGTGATTGCATCACTCGTTGCATTATTGTGTCTGATTGCGTCTACTTTTAATGTGCTCATGTTACTATCTCCTGTGCAGTCATAATTGAGATGGCTCTACCTCTCTCTGCATTGTCTGGTGTATCTGCTTCAGATCTATTAATATAGATTGTCCTTGTGCCACTTGAACCGTGTGAGAACTGTGGATAATATCTCAACATTTCTGTTGTATTGGGTTGATCTACAAAATGTATTGGCAAAGTTGAAATGAAAAAGGTACCATTGTGACCTGTTTCTGAATGACAAGTTCTTTTACTTCCTATGGCTGATCCAAATCCAGTTAAACCACCCATTGCACCATTTACATTACTACTATTCCTTCTTATACCAACTCTTACATTTTGACCTCCACCGTTAACTGCAATACTTATAAAACCTGTTACTAGAACTAAATTAGATGATTTTGAAAGAGCAATTGAAATTGGAAAATCAGTAAATTCCCAAGTTGCTTGAGTGTTAATTGCCTTTGAAGCAGTATCTCTCATTACCGCAGTAACGGTCTGTATAATTTGACCACCTCTGTAGTGTTCTATATCGTGATAAACTCCAGCTGATGATGTCATAATAATTTCTCCTAAATTGTATAACGAATAATGACTATGCCACTTCCACCGACAGCACCTTGTCCTTCATATGGGTGTGTTGCTGTTGCACCAGTTGCACCATCTCCTCTTCCATTCAATCCTGGTTCAGCATTAAGTGCACCAGATGCACCACCTATACCACCTCTACCGTATGTAGTCGATGTGCCCGTAATTGAATTTGCTCTACCTACACCAGCAGCACCTCCGACAGCATTATTATGATCGGTTGAAGTTGGACGAGAACCAACACCGCCAGCACCGCCACCTCCTCCACCACCAGTGGGACTGCTTGTATATTCTCCACCTTGTCCACCAGCAAATCCAAACTGTTGAATATTTGAGATACCAGAATTTTGTGAAGATTGATTGGTTGCACCGCCAGCTGCATTAGGTTCACCACCTCCACCACCAGATCCACCAGTAGCACCAACTGATCCATAGTCTCCACCTCCACCTCCACCTTTTGCAGTCACACCTGCAAATGTGGTATCACCACCATTTCCACCAACTGTGGTTGTATTAGTATCTGCACCACCAGCACCGACTGTGGCAACATAAGTTCCAGCGGTAAGAGAAAAACCAGTTCCCTCAACGATTCCTCCTCCACCTCCTCCACCAGAAGCACCATAAGAACCTTCAGCAGCAGCAGATCCTCCACCACCACCTACTAAAAGAAAGTCAATAGTTTTATTTCCATTACATCTAAAAACTCCTGTAGTGAGAAAAGTATGCAACATATATGTTGTTCCACCACTTTCATATGTAGATTCTACACCACCTTCTGCAACAAATCCAGCACCTGTATCTGCTAACCCTAATGTTCCACTCGTGTTTGGAAGATTAATTGTAACATTTCCAGATAAAGTTGAAGGTGTATTTAACTTAACCTTATTACCATTTGAATGTAAAAAATTAAGTTCACTCACGCTGCTATCTCCATCGCTGAAAATGTCATTGGACCAGTAACCCCACCTTCATAGTAGTATGTATATTGAGTTGATCCACCACCTCTTTCACGATGATATAAATGGTAGGTAATTGTACCAGACGAATAACCATTTGAGGATTGCGGATTGTGTACCATTTGTCCAGAGTGTGGTTGAAATCGATATGAAGCACTAAAACTAGAGTCAAAATATCCCATTGAAGAAGGAGAACCACTGCCATAAGAAACATAGACTGCAGTTATACCTTGTACTCCACTACCACCATCCCAACATCCACCATTTAAAGATATTAAAAAATTACTATTTACCTGTTTAGGTGTAAATGGACCAATTGTTATTCCAGTGGCTACATCCGCATCAGAGGAAGTCGATATATTAGAATTACCACTATGCACTGAATATAATACTTGGATTATTTCGCCAGCAGCATAAGTTCTTTTTTCTTGAGTCGCTGCACCATTTGCCAACTTAGCAGTTGTGATCGAACCATCTGCAATAGGTGGTGTATATCCTGTTATAGTTCCGTCTCCGTTAATTGTTATTGGCATAAGATTCTTTCCTCGTAATATTTATACGATAGTCCAAGAACATCCTGAAGGAATTGTGACTGCAATTCCAGCATTAATTGCGATTGGTCCTGCACTCATCGCATTCTTTGTTGAAGTAATCTGATAGTTGACTGCAACCTCTTTTGCGTTCTCAAAGAATACTGTGTTTGTTGATGCACCACCAACAGGAGCAGATGGTGGTAAGTTAGTTAAGTTTGCACCACTGATTGCAGGTAAAGCACCAGTTAAGTTTGCTGCTGGTATATTTGTTAATCCTGATCCAGATCCACTGAATGAAGTTGCAGTTAATATTCCAGTTACAACTACTCCAGCAGCATTTGCTTGTGCTTTGACTACACCACCAAATTTAATCGCAGAAGCATCTATACCAGTTAACGCAGCACCACTACCAATAAAACTTGTCGCAGTTATGACACCTGCATTACCTAATTTTATATTGCTTCCAACATCTATATGTCCAATTCCACCTAATGAATTAGCAGTTACAATTCCAGATACGATAATACCTGTGTCAGTATAGGTGACTGTACCTAAACCAACACGGTTCGTTTGTTTATTCGCTCGTATCTCTGATGCCATATATCTTTTTGATTATTTATCGTGCATTTGGTGCAACTCCGTAGGGAGTAGAGATGCCCTCCTCTGCAAATACCATATAAGCAACATCCTGAGTATCTGGATTTTGTGCAGCACCAGTATTTTTTAATTTGAATCCATCACTATAAACATCCCAGAAAGTGTATGATGCCTCTGCATTTGCTGCTGAAGATGTCAAATAAAGATTTTGTGGATTATCTGTATCTCTTGCACTATCAAGTATATACCATTCAGTACTACCAGCTTCTAAATTTTTGATCATTATAAATCCTGGTTTAAACCCACAATACACATATGGTCCATTAGTATTATTATTCCCCCGATATATTCCGAATTTTGAATAACCAGGAATTTCCGTCCAGATATATGCTATATTTTGTCCAGTTTGGTTAGTTGCCATGGATGCACCAGATCCAAGATGCACAAAATTAGCGTCAGGTACAGCATCAAAACCATTATTATCAGTAGATGCTGCGTTAGTTGAATTTAATAATAGTTGTTTATTTGCACCAGCACCTTGATGATAAACTGCCCAACTATTTCCACCTGCACTATATTTTTTTATTAGTATCCAATGTGGAACTTTTCCTAGACCATGTGGTAAATCTGCACTACCACCTGTACCACCAAAACTAATTATACTTAATCCTGCTTTAGTGTTAATTGAGGCAGAACCAATCTCATTAATAATTCCTCCAGATAGAATATCTGTTTTGCTTGCATATTCAACTCCATCTTTCCAATAACCACCTGAATTGCCACCACCAGCTTTCCAGCACCATGCAACATAAGTTCCACTCGAAGCATTTGTACCGTTAAAACCGTCGGCAGTAAATCCACCACCTATAAATGATTGTAAATTTCCAGAGTCTTGATATTGACCATTACTTGAATTAGGAAAGAGACCATATGTTGCTCCTCTGACTGTATCAAATAATTGGTGAAAGGCACTATCACTTCTCTTTTTTATCCAAACTAAATCTGGTTTAAATTCTAAACCAGTTATTGATTGAGTAGATCCAGTTCCTGTGTATGTTAAAACATCAAAATGTTTTTTCGGAGTTACATTTCTTTCTAAATTAGTGGCACATACAGGTAAAAAAGTATTATCTGGAGGAGGAAATTTAAATGTACTTTGACCAAAGTTAAATTGAAGTTTACCACCAGTTGTTGCATTTGAGGAATTGCAACGACAACAGAAGAAAATAGGAGATCTACCAGAATCGTAAGTAAAAGTAAATTTATTTCTTAGATTTCCATTTTTAAATACTTGAAAAATTGCAGGAGACGAATCAAGATCTATTGTCATTGTCATTATATCATGCGTACCAAAAGTAGCATTACGGTCAAAAACAGTTGTAGTATTTGATATTGAACCTCCATTTTCTGTGTAAGGTCCTGAAGCATCATTTCTAACAAATATATTTCCAGCAACATTAATCAGTCTGTTGTTAGCAAAATGTCCATATGATGCGTCACTTATACCAAAGTGCACTAAAGATGTTGTATCAACTATTTCAAGTTCACAATAATATTTTCCTGAATTGAAACCCTGACTAACTTGCATATCATTACCTCCATCAATTCTAAGACCACCACGACGTACTGTATGATTACTATCAAATATTGCTTCAGATGCAAAGGTTGCGTAATTATTTGGTGCTCCCATCTCACCTTCATCAACAGGATTGAATCTTGATACCTGAAGATTACCATTTTTTGTAATTGTGCCTGGTGTTACAGCAGCAGCAGTTGGATCAGTGGGTGATTGACAACAAAGTAGTTTTGTATTTGTTATATTTTGAAGTGGTAAACTAGGGGGTGTATAATCTGATGTATATAAAGCTGTTCCCTTGATAACTCTTAAATTGGAGATATAACCATCGAATCCTTCGGTGCCACTTCTAATTTTTCTACCAATCTCTGCTCCAGTATTACTTCCCATAGAAGTAGCACCAGCAGGAGAGCCTTCAAATCCAACTTTACCATTCACTCCAACATAAAATGTACCACTTGATCTACAAGCCATAAGATGAACCCAACTTCTTCGAGGGATATATCTTAAACTATAAGATCCACTATCTGTGTAGAGTCGAATTCGACCCGTAGTTACTTTAAAATCTAAGTATTGATTTGAAAATATACATCTATGATCACTTCCTAATTCATCAGCCCAAACATATGCTTCAATTGTAAAATCTCCTGTTCCAAAATCAAAATCAGCAGTTGGAGCAATAGACAAATATTCTGTATTACCCGTATGAAAAACAATTGAACCATTTTCAAGTTGTCTTGGTTTTCTTGGAACTGCTACTCCAGATGGAGAATCTAAAACAATTGATGGGTGATATCCTGCTGCTGGTATAAATGATCCTTTTGAACCATATACACTATCTTTATACTTTGCAGTGTTATAAAATCTGAAATCTTGAATATTACCATCCCAAGATTTTGTACCATCACCAAGCATATATCCAATACGAGCATGAGTAATTGCATTTGTAAGATTTTCACTGAAACTATTGTGTTCCATGATCATTTGTCCATTAAAATAATGTCTTAAACTACTGCCCTCTCTCACCAAAGCGAAATGATAAAATCTTCCTATCATATCGTCTTCCCACTTAATCATATTTGAATTATATTGATTACTAGTTCCATAAAATCTTGTATGAAAATCCCAAGTACCAGTATTATTTACTCTTACTTGAGTAAATATTACTCTATCACTACCACCATTATCTGTACCTTTACCCAGTTCAAATAAATTCATATCTTGCCCTCTACTTTCAAATCTAAACCAACACTCTATTGTAAAATCCCCTGTTCCGAGAGTTGTTGAATGATTTGTTATTGATACATAATCGTTGGTACTTTTTGTAAAATGTTGGGTGGCTCCATAAAACATTGTTTCAAATGAATAATCTCCATCCATACTATTGTGAAGAGTTACGCTTCTTATATTATTGTCACCTCTAACAGAATGACTTACATCATCAGGTGTATTTCCTGGCCAAGCAACCACTAAATTACTTTTCAAAGGATCTTCTCTAAAACCTGCTAAAGCCTGAGTACCTGCTGCATTTGTATTTCTAATTGGTAATGCTCCTGTTGCCATATGAATTGGAGCACTTGCATTCATCTTTCTTATGTTCCAATGATTATTATTTCCAGATTGATCAATATGAAGAGGACCACTTCCATCGAATGGGAGATAGTAACCTCTAGTTCCAAAATTACCTGTATATTTCTTTGGTCTCCAGATTCCCATATTATCAAAAAATCCAAAGTAAGATGAATCTAAAACTAAACCATCAATCCAATAAAATTGAGTCATATATCCACCAAATTCAGATAATTGCCAACTCTGACCAGTATATCCACTTCCATATTCTAAAAGACCTATTTGATGTGGTATGGCAGCACTTAACTGACCATCTTCATTAGAAAAACCTACACTTGTTTGAACAGACTGACGAACTCCATTAATATAAATCTTTGCTCTCTCTGACTGTGTTCCATTATCATAATCTGCAACTACTACTAAATGATACCAAGCATTTCTATCTCTTATTTTTGCATCTGTATATATGGCACCACGATTACCACCACCACCTCCTTGATAGAAGTAAATAGTTTCACTTTTAATTCTTACTTCTCCACGATTTGAAGAACTACCATCGAACGCATGTATTATATCTTGATTAGCCTCTGGTCCTTGTGCTTGTTTAAACCAAACACTTAGCGTCCAGTGTTTACGATCACCTGCAACTGGTGTTTTGAAAAAACTTTCGTTATGTTCTCCTCTAAAAAGTGTGCTTCCATTGACAATCTGCCCACCACCAGCACTATCATCTGTTATGATATTAGGTTGAAATAGCCTAGACATTATTGCACCTAACTAAAGTTTATTGAAGCACCACTTATTAGTTGAGTGGAAATACCTACTGCACCTGCTCTATGAATTGTAAATGAAATTAAACTGATTGCTCCACTCGCTGTTGGAAGGGATGGTTGACCACCAGATGGAAATAAGAAATACGTACTAAATCCAATAGTTGTGATTCCTGAATTTACAATTCGGAGAGTATGTGCTGTTGATTCTGACCCACCTGATACGTCAATAGTCACAGTCCCTGTAGCAGTTACTTTATGATCATCTTTTGACAAATCTAATGATGCTGTCTGTCCGTTAGTTTTTACTAATGCTTCTGTTGTAATACCTGCAGTAACACCAGTTAATGCTGAACCATCACCAACAAATTTGGTTGCATTTAATTGACCTGTTGATGAATTAAATGTAAGTTTAGATTCATTAGTCTTTGGTGCTAAATTTCCAGAAGCTGCTGTCGCAAAAACAGGAAAACAAGTGGTGTCACTTGATTCGTTAGCAAGTGTAACTTGAGTAGCAGGTCCACTAAAGGATGTAGCAGTAACGATACCAGCATTACCAAGATGAATATTACTTCCAACACTAATGAAGTCATCGACATCGACACCAGATCTCGCTGTAATAATACCAACTGAATCTATATTTGTTACGTCTTCGTATGTTAATGTTCCACCAACACTTACATTTCCTGAAAATGTACCAGTGCTTGCAGTCAATGCTCCTGTATTAACAGCACTAGCAAAAGTAGCAACACCAGCGACATTAACATTATCTAAATTTGTATGACCATCTACATCAATATCTGTAAAGTTTGTATTAGTGCCAAAAGTATGAATACCAGTGTAAACTGCACCTGATGCTTGTGCTTGTATTTTTACATTACCAGCAGAATCTTTGACTGAAGTTGCATCAATACCAGTTAATGCAGCACCACTCCCAGAGAAAGATGTTGCAGTAACAACACCAGTTATATTCAGTCCACCAGCACCAGTGATGCCCATTCCTATAGGAAGATGAGCACCTTTTTCTAATTCGATAGCACCCGTACCTATTTTATCTGTTATTTTATTCGCTCTAATTCTTGACATTAATTTACAGGATATCCAAGTTAATTGTATTTATACTATGTGGGAAGACTCAATATATCAGGTATGAAGTTACAATTATCATTGACTGTAAGATTCATATTTTCTTCAACCTGTATATTTGCATACTGTGTGTAAGCGTTTGATGAGGTTGCTGGAACATCAACCATAGAATGTTCAGTTATATGTAATGTATCATTAACATAATATATTGAATTTAATGGTTTTGAAACATCTGCACTTATAGCAGTTCCAAGTCCAGCAGGTAAGGATGTTAAATCAGATCCATCACCAACAAATTTAGTTGCAGTAACGATACCAGTATAATTTGCATTATTACCCACCCAGTTAGTATCAGTTTTGATACCTGGACCTGTAATCTTTGTGAGTTCTGTTAATGGCATTACAAATTATAAGTTACGGTTTAGGGAACATACTCTTTACACTTGATATTCCAACATACCAACTACCAGTCGTAGCACCTACTCCAAGTTTTCCATCTGCCATATCATGATATAGTTGATCTAATTGAGTTTGTAGAGGTGGATAACCACTTGTAATTCCTACTCGATTGTCAATATATTCAGATGCATTTTTAAGTTGGACTGCTTTTGTGTTTATATCACTCATTGATAAAGATTCTGCAGCACCCCATAAACCTTTTATTGTGTCGTTTGTAATGTCTACCTCACAACCCCAAGTTTTACTTGAATCGTTTATTAAAGATTTGACAGCCTCGTGTTGCCATTTAATCATACTCATGTTACCTCTCCTGCAATTTCTGTTACCCTAATAACTGATTTTCCTATAAAATTATAAGCATGGTTGGCTTTTCCATAATTTATATACATTATTGCTGAAGCATGACCATTTCTTTTAAAACAAGGATAAAAACTTCTTGCACTTGTGCTTCTTTGTCCAGAGTCTGGATAATATTTTGCAGTAAAGTATTGTCCACTGAACCAGTATTCATCCCAACCTGAAGAAACAGCAGCACCAGCAGGGAAAAGTGGAAATACACCGTTTTGTCTGCTACCACCACCAGTAGCTTCTGCAAATAATATATCAGCAGAAGCGGTTCCTTTTAAACTATCAAACCAATTTGCGGTAAACATATCATCATGAGTTTCACAACCAGTTCCCATGAAACATTCTAATATAAAATGACTTGTAGTTGAAGTTGCTGTTATATCCACTTTAAATGCTGCATTAGCCATGGCATAGTCAGCAGGGTTAATAGAATAATGTGATGCACTAATAGTTTCCTTTATTTGTAAAACACCACCACCAGCACCGTATTCTAATCCGTTTGCAGATGAATTAACTTTGAGTGCCTGACCTGCTGAACCGATTGCTAACCTACCATCAGCACTTGCACCTCTTACAATTAAATCACCTTGAGTAGTGGTTGGTGATACTGCTTGTCCTTTTGCAAGATATTGCCAAGATGCATGAAGTGTTCCTCCTGAAGATGGTGCATTACCTGTAGTGTTAGCAACACACATATAAGATGACCCAACTGAACCATCCACATAGTATACAACATCATCTGGAACGTAGGCAGTTCCACCCGCATAGGTTCCCTGCCATTTAAATTTAATTTTGCCTAGATCTATCGTCGCCATTATACGATCATTATTAAATTACCTGATGTATTTATACTGAAAGATATACCTGAAGGTCCGATAAAACTTTCTTCAAATGCAACATATGTGACATTATCAATATTATCTACACCACTATTTGTGGTAGTCAATGATAAACTATTTCCAATTCCAGTGAATCCATATACCTCTCGACTTGCTAGTCCTGTTAAACTGGAACCATCCAATGCAGGTAATGCACCAGTCAAATTACTCGCAGCAAGTGCACCATTTAATGTAGTTGCTGTGCAAACACCAGTAACTACAAGACCATTCTGAACGGTAGGAGATCCATCCGCTGACTGATTTGTAATTAGATTAGCTCTTATTCTGGACATATTACTTTTTGATTATTTATTAGATGAATTTTTTATTTTACAAATATTCTGATACCATTTACTATTTTTCGCCCCCTCTCCTAATATACCATCATCTATATCATGCCACAACTGATCTAATTGCTCTTCAACTTTTGGATATTTTCTTTCTCTTATATGTTTAGTTTGATTGAACTCATTTATCATATCATTCAAAGTTGACATGACTTGTTCGTAAGTCACACATAATTCTGAACGATCAGTTATTTCAACTGCCCATCCAGATGGATGATCTTTAGTTTGTGTGAACCTCTCATAAAAATCTTCTTCGGAGGTTGGATTTTCTCCAATATATTTGTAACTCTTTGCACCTAATTTCACTAGTGCATCATA
>CABZLA010000021.1 GCA_902526435.1 uncultured Prochlorococcus sp.
AAAATTTTAACAAAGCTTTTTTTTAAGCATTTCATTCTTAAGGTCATCCAAACTACATTTGTTTGGAATTTCTACATTATTTAAGTTATCTATTAATTCTAGATCTATGACAGAATCCTCCGCCAAAAAACTGAAAACCTCATTGATACTAATCCCCATATCTCGAGCCATTTCTGAAATGAGCCGTAAGGTATCTCTTCTTACAGAGATTTTAAGATCCAGAGGGATATATTCGTTTTTAGGATTTACTGACTTCATACTATAAATCTTAAGACATTATGTATATTTCCGGATATATTATTTACAATAATCAGTAAATATGATCCTTGCAATGAATATATCTGCTTATTGAAAGGTGTTATTTCTGATATTATTGAGAAAAATTTATCAAATTCGCCAGAATAGGAATCGTAATAATTGAAATTAATGTTGTTGTAAAAAGAATTGTAGCTGCAATCTTTTGATTTTTTTTATAAGCCTCAGCCATTAAGATTGTTGATACAGCTGATGGTGTTCCTGCCTGAAGAACCACTGCTGATGTCTCGTTTAAGTTTAAGCCCAAGATCTTGCTAAATACGAATATAAAAAAAGGGAAAATTAATAATTTTAAAATTATGGAATTTTTAATCCCTTTATTTAAATTAAAAAATTTAGTTTTGCTATTTGTGATTATTCCTAGTCTTGTTCCAACAACAACTATTGCTAAAACTATTACTATTCTTGCTGGGATCCAGAGATAATCTCCTAAAACTTTTTCCAACCCAAAAAGATATGCAATCAAGACACCTACTATTCCTCTTGAGGCAGGGCTATTTAGTATTGCTTTTAAAAGTTCTTTGAAATTAAGATTTGTTTTAGAGTTTATCCTTTTTTTGAGAAGGAAAGGCCCAAATATCCAAGCAAATAGAGTTGTTCCTAAATCGAATCCTATCGTAAAATTAATAGTACTTGTTGGAAGGAGGGCTAATGCAATTGGGATCCCTAGAAATGAAGTGTTACCTATTAAACCAGCCAATTGTAAAGAGTAATTAGGTAATCTTGTTTTAAATATTGAAAAATAATTAATGTTAACTATTAAAAATCCAATTGATAGAAAAGCAATTAAAGCAGTTTTAATTAAATCTAGATCAATTCCTTCTTTTAATAAAAGGCCCATGACACTTAACGGAATACCATACTTAATTAGGGGTAAAGCGATAAGTTCTGAAAGTTTAGGTTTTCTTTTTCCAATAAAAAAGCCTAAAATCAAGAAAGGAATAATATTTATAAAAAGATCGTAAATGGTATTAATTTATTTTTAATAAAATAATCTTACCTTTTTAGATGTTAAGTGATGAAAATATTTTTTATTTAATTTAAATTATTTTCCAAATTGCATTTTCTGGAATCAAGGGTGTCTTTTTTAAATCTTCAGGTTCTTTTGTAAGGACACGCCAATTTGGAACTCTACATGTTACGTATGATGGGCTTTCTATTAATATTCCTGGCTTTTCATCAAAAGTGCAACTAAAACCCTCTTTCCAATATCCCCCTTCATTGAGACCTCCTTTAAACCAAACCCAGCATTTCGAAGATTTCAAGACTTAATTTTGTAATTGATTTATATTAGGCTTTATTTAAATATTTTTCGAGTAAATTAATATTATTAGATTAACTAATTATCACTATCTAATATTTCGGGAATAAAATATTTTTGAAATTAAAATAGATATATTTAGTATAAAAGTGATAATGTTCGCTATTAAAATTGGTGATGAAGATATTTTGTATCCATAAATAATCCAAGACATTAAACCGCATATAAACATTATTAAAGTAACTAAAGAGACATCTTCAGCTTTTTTTGTCTTCACGGTTTTTATTAACTGTGGGAGAAAAGCAGCTGTAGTTAAGAGTGCCGCAATGTATCCGAAAAACTCAATATTTAAAGAATTCATTATTTACATTTCTCAGATAAAAAAACTAAGGGATCTTCCATTTTAGAAGAATACCCAAGTACATCATTGGAAAAATAGTTGTAAATAATTTGATCTTTATCATCTAAAAGAAAGGAAGCACTTCTTTGAGGAAGATACTTATTATCAAGAATATAATCATTCCAGTTTTGAAGAATTTCTAACATATTAGTTAATCTGTAAGTAGCCAATTCAAAAGGCCTTAAATAACCATCACCACATGTATATTTGAAGAATACTCCAGGAAATTTTATCAAATTAAAAAGATTTATTTGATCCTCGTCAGAAAAAATTTGTTTTGAATTCCTATCACCTATATATCCTCTAATAACCTCTTTAATCGTTTTTAACGAGTTTATTCCCGATAACATTATTAACATATTGATCCAACCTCCAAGTCCAATATCAATACCGTTTGAAACCTTAAGGTCCTTGTGAATTTTATTATCGTAAACCACTTCTAAATTTTTATAAGGAAATCCTGTAAATTTGCAAAATTTGTCTTTACCGATTTTGTTGCCAATTGCTATTGCAAAAATATCTATATCTTTATTTTGAGTATTGTTTATAAAATTTTTCAAGTTAATTGCGTATTCAAAACTATCAAAATCGCCCAGCAGACCAAATAAAACAATTAATTTATATTTTTTTGAACTTGAAAAATTAAAATCCTTAATCAGCTTATTAAGGTTTGTTTTTTGATTATTACTGAGCATTATTAGATTCTGATCATGTTAGATTGCTAGGGACAGGTTTTTTTACGTTAATTTGTATAAAAATATACATGAAAAAGTTTTTATGTAAATTAATTTATCATATTTTAATTTTATTATTTTAATGTAAACATTTTGAAGTTATGACCGTAGGAATTTATTACGCAACTACAACTGGAAAAACTGAAGACGTAGCTGATCGTCTTCACAACTTTATTTCTTCAGCAGAATCACCAAAGGATGTTTCCGATGTTGATGATCTTTCGGAATTTGAAGGCCTTGATGGAATAATTTGTGGCATTCCTACATGGAATACTGGAGCAGATGAGGAAAGGTCTGGAACTGCTTGGGACTCAATATTAGAAGATATTGGGGAACTAAGTTTGTCAGGAAAAAAGGTAGCCATTTTTGGTTTAGGCGATTCATCTACCTATACAGAAAACTATTGCGATGCAATGGAAGAATTACATAGTTATTTCACAAAAGCAGGTGCAGAAATGGTTGGCTATGTTGACAAATCTTCTTATACTTTTGATGAGTCAAAGAGTGTAATAGGCGAAACCTTTTGTGGGTTGCCACTTGATGAAGATAGTGAATCTGATTTAACAGACTCTCGACTAGAAACATGGGCTTCTCAACTAAAGGGCGAAATTCCTTCATTGGGATAATTTTTTTAAGGTAGTTAGTTTTTCTTTGTAACAAATGTTCTTTGCTGGGATGTTTTTTTTACATAAATGATTAATGCCTGTAAAGATCTTGTAAAAATCACTCGAATACGCAATAAGCTCAATTTGCTGTTTATTTAAATCAAGTGTTACAAAACTACGGAAAAACTGATGTTACCTACGACTGGTACGCAGGAAATTCTGGTGTTGTTGGCCGTTCAGGTAAATTCATAGCCGCTCATGCTGCTCATGCAGGATTAATGATGTTTTGGGCAGGGGCTTTTGGATTATTTGAATTAGCTCGTTATGACGCCAGTATTCCAATGGGTGCTCAGAAAGCAATTGTTTTGCCTCACCTAGCCGGAATTGGGATTGGAGGGATTGAAAATGGAGTCATTACAGAACCATATGGAATTGTTGTAATTTGCACATTGCATTTAATCTTCTCAGCAGTATTAGGTGCTGGAGGACTATTACATTCCAATAAATTTGCAGGTGATCTTGGAGATTATCCAGAAAATAGTAAGCCTCAAAAATTTGATTTCGAGTGGGATGATCCAGATAAGTTGACTTTTATACTTGGACATCATCTTATTTTCTTAGGACTTGGAGCAATAATGTTTGTTGAATGGGCTCGCATTCATGGAATTTATGATCCTGCTATTGGTTCAACAAGACAGGTAATTTACAATTTAGATATCGCTGCTATTTGGAATCATCAATTTGATTTTCTTAAAATTGATAGTTTAGAAGACATTATGGGTGGACATGCTTTTGTTGCATTCCTTACTATTATCGGAGGTGTTTTCCATATTTGTACAAAACAATTTGGGGAATATACAGAATTCAAAGGTAAAGGATTACTAGGTGCTGAGGCGATTCTCTCTTACTCAGTAGTAGGAGTTTCTTATATGGCTTTTGTAGCAGCATTCTGGTGTGCTTCAAATACTACTATTTATCCAGTTGATCTTTATGGGGAACCATTAAAGCTTTCATTTGAATTTGCACCTTACTTTACTGACACTGTTGATTTAGGTTCTGGAGCATATAGTTCTAGAGCATGGCTTGCAAATACTCACTTCTATTTAGGATTCTTCTTCTTACAAGGTCATTTATGGCATGCTCTTAGAGCCATGGGATTTGACTTCAAGAAAATTGGTCAAGCCTTTGACAATATGGAGAATACAAAAATTACACAAAATTAGTTAAATTAACTAAGAAAAATTCCTCTCTATTTACTTAGAGGGGATTTTTTTTTTGTAAAATTATTATTAAACTTGCTAATTAAATAATGAATTTAACAGAAATAAATTGCAAAGAACTTTTTAAAAAAGCTTATGAAAGAAGATATACGTGGGATAGTAAATTTAGTGGTTATAGAGGGAAATGCATTTTCTCACTAAATAGTAATACCTATAAAGGTAATTTTGTTTTAGGGAGAGATTTTAAACCTGAAATAGATAATATTGATGATCAAAAAATAGTTAAAAGTATATCCTCACAATTATTCGAAGTCTCTATCCATAGAGTAAAAAGAGAATTTAAAGAAATTCACTCTAAAAATAACTTTAATTTAATTAATGATTCAGAGAGTGGAATTGAAATGATGGTTTCCGGTAAAAGTGAGGGTGATAAATATCGTGTCAAAAATAATTGTATAAACATGGTTTATAGAAAAATACACGGAATAACCATAGAAATTTTTGTTCAAGAATTCTTCGATACTGGGAATGGATTCCTAAGTAAAAAATATACTAGCCAACAAATTGATCAAAATACTCTTAAAGCCAATTCTTTGAAGTTGGAATATGAGGATAGATTTATTAATATTGGTTCTCAAGATATTTGGATACTTAATTCAAGATCCATAAAATACTTAAATAAAAATCAAGAAGAAGAAATACAAAAGTTTACTTTTGAGGATCTTAGTTTATTGGGTTAGTGGTCCACTTTTTACTCTACTAATTTAAATCCTTTATCAAGTAATTTTTGATAAAGAAGCCTAGCTCTGAAAGCAAGAATTTGCTCTTCATTTTCATTACTAATTACATGAAAGTAATTAGCATCTAATTTATTTTTGCTAAAACATACATTCGCCTCACCTAATCTTAATGTCCAATTTTCTTCTTTTGCTAAATCTTGATTAGGTCCTAGATCCCATGGACATTTTTCAGGATATTTTTCTCTTTTAGATCCCATTGAAAATTTTTAAACTACCCAATATTAGTAACAATTACAAAGTATGGCTATGAATTTTAATCATTAGTTTTGTCTTCCATTTAGTATAGGAATAATTTATTCTTTATTAGCAATTAAACAATAAAAAGGATCTTTATTTAAAAAATTAAAAATATTAAGAGAAGTTTCATTAAACTTTTGAATGATTTTTGGTTCATTAAAGCCGTTTGTGATTAATACTTTTCTTACATATTTTATCCTTTCTTCTTCAGTAGATGTAGTCCATATATTAGGAGCCTTATGCCAAAATGCTCTATTTGAAAAAGCAATCATAAACTTGCCCTGATTACTCAAAATTCTTGCGATTTCTTTTGTTAAATTTTCTGGGTATTGTAAATATTGCCAGGCTGCTACCATCAAACAATAATCAACACTTCCATTATCTAGGGGAATCTCTTGATTTGAATTGAAATTTTGTATCCAATAAGAATCAAAAATTTTGTTTTTTTCGAGTTCTTGTTTGTTTAATCCATGTCCAATAACTTTTTTATAATTTTTCTCTTTGGGTAAATAACTATCCCAACTGGACATTAAATCTAGGACAGTTGAATAATCTGCAATTTCATTTTTATAAACATTTGATAAATATTGCCTGAAATTAGCATCTAGATGATAAACAAATTTTGGATGAGAATAAAAATCTTCGTCATTACTCTCATCAAGCTTTTTTCTTTGATAATTATTTAAAACTTCCAAGACGATTATTAAGAAACGTATTCTAAATTTAGTAAATAGATATTAATATTGTGCTTTAGAAATCTATTTTGCGTTTAATTAATTAAAGATTTTTAAAAAAGCTAGACATCTATTCAAAAAAAGTTAAATTATTAAATATCAAATTAACTAATATGATTGAATTTAAAAGGAGCAAAAAAAGTAGATCTAAAAATGCCCTTTTCAATCCATATAAAAACGGAATTAGTCAATACGATATGGCATATCTTTCATCAAAAAAAGTTTTAAAAACTAAAACTTTTAATCTACAAAATGATTTTCAAAAAGATAATTTAGCTGCATAAATATGCCTTATATTAATGTTTCTACTTCAGCAAAAATAGAGGATAAGAAAAAATTACTTCAAGAAATCTCAATATTAGTCTCGTCTTTAACAAATAAATCAAAAAGATTTGTTATGGCTAAATTAGATGATAATTGCGAAATGTATTTTGATGATGAAAGCCCTTGCTGCTATTTAGAGATTAAATCAATAGGCTCTTTAAACCCTTCAGAAATGGCAAAATCTATAAGTAATTTTATTTATGAAAAGATAGGAATTCCTTTAGATAAAATTTATATTTCCTTCGAGGATGTGCCTGCTACCGTGTGGGCTTGGAATGGAAAAACCTTTGGTTAATAATTATTATTTTAGGTATTAATTAAATGAATATAAAAAAATTAGTTGATTTAAACAGTCTTAGATCAGCTCCTCAATTAAATAATAGTCAAACAAAAAAACTTTTTGAGGAGTTGGAGGCAAATATACTTGATTCGGATTGGATCACAGTAGGAATAATGGCATCTCATGATTATGAGGCTATCGAGGCACTGAAATCAATTTCTAGAAAATATACTTCGATTAGATTTAGGGACTTAGATTCTTTAAATGCCGATGGAAGTGTTTTTTTGAAAGGTAATCAAAAAACTGGAAATGTTTACATAAGATCTGAAAATGGTCTCGGGGAAGGCATTTTATTAACATGTCAATATGAAAAAGATTCTGAAGAATCTTTTACTTATGGACCATTACCACTAGATTTTTTCACATAATTAATTTCTGATTTATGTTTTTATTAAAGAATTTATATATTGACAGTTTTTCACCAGATGACATTTTTCAGCCTTAGGATTGAAAACTATTTTTTTAAGGCTTTGTTATGATATTTGATGATATTGATCTAAATTTTTTCACATTTTTATTTGATGTTTTTTCAGGATATAATTCAAAATCTAAATAAATTTTGGTCCGAGGAAGGTTGTTTGATTATGCAGCCTTATGATACCGAAAAGGGTGCTGGAACAATGAATCCTCATACTTTTTTGAGGGCTATTGGACCGGAACCTTGGTCTGTTGCATATGCCGAACCATGTAGAAGACCTACAGATGGAAGATTTGGTGACAATCCAAATCGTGCTCAACATTACTTTCAATATCAAGTAATAATTAAGCCATCTCCAGATGAAATTCAAGAAAAGTATTTAACTTCTTTAGAGTTCTTAGGGATTAATCCAAAAGATCATGATATAAGATTTGTCGAAGATAATTGGGAGTCGCCAACTCTTGGGGCTTGGGGCGTTGGATGGGAAGTATGGCTGGATGGAATGGAAGTGACACAGTTCACATATTTTCAACAATGCGGGGGTATTGATTGCGATCCAATTCCCATCGAAATAACTTATGGATTGGAGAGGATTGCTATGTTTCTGCAAGATAAAGAAAGTATTTGGGATCTAAATTGGAATAAGAATCTTAATTACAGTGATATCTGGCTTCAATTTGAAAAGAACCAATGTTCGTTTAATTTTAGTGAATCAAACCCTGAAAATATGAGAAAATTATTTTCTATTTACCAGGAAGAGGCTAGTTCTTTAATTGAAAAAAATCTTACATACCCTGCTTTAGATTTTGTTTTAAAATGCAGTCATTGTTTTAATTTACTTGATGCTAGAGGAGTTATTTCCGTGACTGATCGAGCGCAATATATAGAAAAGATTAGGAAATTAGCTAGAGAAGTTGCATCTTCATGGATAAATGAGAGAACTGTTTTGGATTTTCCCTTACTTAAAATAAAGTGAACATCAAAACTGTATTTAGAAGAGAAATCGATGTATAGAAAGATACAAAGACATGAATCTATTTGTCCTACCCATAAAAGTTACACACGATACAATTCAGATACCCATTCGTATGGGTTTTTTCCGTGTGAGGTAAAATGAAACTCTTCCAACAAATGTTGGTTGCTGGTGCTGCTTTGAGCTTAATAGCTCCAATTGGTGCACAAGCTTCCGATGTTATAAATTTTGAAGGGATGAATAACTACAGTCGTAGTAAGAAATCATCCTCTAAAAGATTCAACAGTAATACATTCGTTAACAAAGTTAATGAAGATGTAGCAGCTCTCGAAGGTCGTCTTGACGGTCTTGAGGCTCAACAAAATAATTTTGAGGCAGGCGCTTTTTCAAGCACTACTACCATGGATGGTAAGGCTGCCTTCTGGATTGGTGGCGTAGATGGTGCCGAAAAAATCGGTGACTCTGAAGCTATTGCAACAGGATATATTTACCAAATGAACTTGAATACAAGTTTCACTGGTGATGACAATCTTTATGTTCGTCTTAAAGCAGGCGATGTTGGTGGATCACCAACTGGAAGTCCAGCCGCTGACCCTAGTATTTGGGATAACCCTAGTGTCTACCATATAGAGACAAAAGATACTGATGATAGCCTTAAACTTGATAAAGCATGGTATACCTTCCCCATCGGAGATAATATTACTGCTTTCGTAGGGCCAAGGATTGAAAACTACTACATGTACATAACTCCTTCGATTTATCAGCCAGGTGTTCTGAAATCAATGAAACTTGGCGGTAATTCTAACTTTGGTGCTAGTACAGACGTCGGTTATGGTTTCAAATACGAAAATGATTTTGGATTCGGTTTCGCTAGTAACGTTGTCTCAAAGGGTGCTGACGGTTCAGACGGTCATCTAGGTAAGGAAGACGATAACAAATGGGATACCCAAGTCGCTTACACTACAGATAGATGGCATGTTTCTGCTACTCTTTCTAATCAGCAAGGGTGGAGTAGTCATGGATATAATGCCACATCTAAAGCAGATGATATGGGTGAAGGTGCTGGTGAGGATGCTACTGGTTATGCTTTTAGAGCATATTGGAAGCCAGTTGAATCTGGTTCTGCCACTCCAGAAATAAGTGTTGGTTATGACATCAGATCATTAGACGATGTCACCACAACTGGCGCTGCTAAGGATTCTGACAGTTACTTTGTGGGATTAACTTGGAGAGATATGTTCCAGGCAGACGATAGAATCGGTTTTGCTGTTACTCAGCCACTAAAAGTTACTGAGTGTAAAGGAGGAACTTGTACTAATCCTGACGTTGATCCATTTGTTTGGGAAGCTTATTATTCTTTCAGACCTAATGATTCAATGGAAATTAGACCAGCTATTTTCGGTGGTACTGATGTTTACAATGATGCAGAAGATGACATCTTTGGAGCGGTCTTAACAACAATGTTCAAATTCTAAATCTAAGATAAGATTTTATTCTTATTCTTAAATAAAAAACACCCATTAAGGGTGTTTTTTTTTGTTTATCTTTACTTGATCAATTAACTTACCAGCAATTTTCTCCCTCTCCGATAGGGATACAGGTACTTGATTTAGCAGCTTCATCAGCTAATTTTTGGGCTGCTTCATCCAATATAAAATCTGAGTTAACTGGCATATCAGTATTCCACTCTTTTAAACCTCCCATATCATTCTCTCCTGCTTTTAATGAAATATCTTCTGTTGTCGCTATGGAAAGGGCACTTGTTGCCGCTACAAATAATGCTATTGCACTTCTTTTAGGCATTTTAAATTAATACTTAACTACTGATATATTAAATAATTGAAAAACTAATTTCTACACAATGTATAAAATGTTTCTTTAGTTGCCAAGTAATCTAAGAAAGTTTGAATAGGATTTAAAAACTAAATCCAGTTCATCCGATCTCCCATTCTTAGCTAGCAGTCCTTTAGCACCGGCGTCAAGATCAAATAAATACTCTCTTTGTTCAATTGATTTAACATAACTTTCAATCCATCCAACGCATACAAATCTTTCACCATTTTTTATCTCTTTAACTGAGTGTAAATAAGTACTTGGATAAATAATCATCTCACCGGCATTTAGCTTAAATTCTTTCTCAGCATTAAGTGTTTCTATTACTAACTCTCCACCTTCATAGGAATCTTTATTAGTTAATGCAATAGTAAAAGATAAATCTGATCTACCTGAAGACATAAATGGATTATCAATATGTCTGCCATAAAACATTTTATTAAGTGATTTTGTGAACATTGTGCCATGGATTATTTTTGGGAGTGAAAAACTCTTAATTAGCGAGTTAGCAAGGATCTTTTTATTGAGTAATTGAGAATATTTTTTTGAAACTTCTGAATTTCTATTTAATTGCAAATTATTTTTAACTTTTGAAGCATGACTTCCTGCGGTCTTTTTCCCATCTTCCCAAAGCATATTTTGTTTATTTATATTGTTATTTAATATTTCTATTTCCTCTTCGTTAAGTAGCTGATGCGTTAAATAATTCATTTTGTGTATAAAAAATGATACAAGGTCATGTATAGAAAATTTCTTTTAAGAATCTTGCTCGTTGGATATATATAAAGTAACCATAGATACCCTTTGGCAAAAGTGCAAAAACTAAAAAGACTTTTTTATTCAGCTTTAACGCTTACTTTATTAATTAATACAAATATACCTGTTAACTCAACTGAAAAAGAAGTGAAGGTCTATTCAGGAAGGCATTACAATACTGATAGAGGAGTTTACAAGAAATTTGCAGAAGAAACTGGGATAAAAGTAAGACTTATTGAAGCTGCCGGTATATCTTTAATTGAAAGATTAAAAAGAGAAGGAAAAAATTCTCAAGCAGATTTAATTTTGCTTGTTGATGCAGCAAGAATAACTAATGCTGCAAAAGCAGGTTTGCTGCAAAGAATTGACTCATTAAATTTAGAAAACGATGTTCCTAATGGTTTAAAAGATCCAGAAAAGAAATGGTATGCATTAACTAGAAGGGTCAGGGTCATGGTTGCTAATCCAAAAGTTGTGGATGTTAATAAAATAAGGGATTATACGGATCTAGCTGATCCCTCTTTAAAAGGGAAAGTATGTTTAAGAAATAGAAAAAGTCCTTACAACCAATCTCTGGTAGCTAATCAAATAGTTAATAAAGGTGAGCCTGAAACTAAAGCTTGGTTAAGTGGAATGATTTCTAATGTTTCTAAACCTTTCTTCCCCGGTGATATTGCAATAGTAAGGGCAGTTTCCAAGAAAAAATGTGGAGTCGGGATTGTCAATCACTACTATGTTGCAAGAATGCTTGCTGGCGTTAATGGAAGAAGAGATTCTTTATATGCAAAAAAAACGTCTGTTATTACACCCAATCCTGCACACGTAAACATTAGTGCTGGAGGAATTGCTAGATACGCAACTAATAAGTCTGAAGCTGTAAAATTGCTTGAATTTTTAGCCTCTCCTGAAGGAAGTAAGGGTTTAGCAGCACCTACTTTTGAACATCCTTTAAAAGAAGTTAATCAAAATGAAATAGTCAAAAACTTTGGGGAGTTTACTCCTGATACAGTCACTGTAGATGAGTTAGGTGAAAATAATTCTCTCGCAATAAAAATGATGAAAGAAGCAGGTTGGAATTAATAAGTAAGATATAAAAAATAAAACGAATTTTATAAATCTTATATATTATCTTATGACGGAGAGGTGGCTGAGTGGTCGAAAGCGAACGACTCGAAATCGTTTAATAGGAAACTATTCGTGGGTTCGAATCCCACCCTCTCCGGATTTTTTTTAGTGTCTGACAGTGTCTGAAGGATTCTGATAGTTCCACAATCTTTATAAAAACCAGTATTAGTAGGAGTTTTTTCTATTATCTTCTTAAAAATAGTGCCTCATGGTGTCAGGTAGATTCTGGTAATGTCAGATTATTTTCATCGCAAAGTGTTGGGAGAAGTGTTGGGAGAAGTGTTGGGAGAATTTTGAAAGTGTTGGGAGAGTGGGTTCGATTTCAAAATAAATGATTTATTACCTAAGTTGAGATCTATGTTTGTTGAGGTATTTTTTCATACCTTCAGATATTTTGATTTTTGCATTGAAATTTAGTAGTGAAATCAATTCTTTATCTTGAACTCTCTCAGAAATTATTATTTGTCCATTATCTTTAAAACTAATTAAGTTCCTATCAAAAAGAGAATCATATAGGGGTGATAATAAGATTCCATTCTCCACATCTAACCTTTCTTCATCATTTGAATGTCTCCATGGAACAATATGACTTGCAATTAATATTTCCTCAAGATTAATACCAGTTACCGCACATTTGTTACCAAATTTTTTTATCAATTCTTGCCTATAAAATCCTTGCCCTACTCTTGAAGTAACAAGTCCTTTGCTTTCAGTTTTGTTTGGTTTTAGATGAGTTTTAGGATATTTAATTGTGCCTTTTTCGTTATCAGAATTAAATTTTTGGGATAGACTTTCTGCTGCAAATTTAAATTGAATTGCTTTTCTATTTTTATTTTTTGAATCTAAAGTCTGAATATATGAATAATCTATTAACTTTAGTTCCTCCTTTAGTTCTATAAAGGTCTTTTTTGTTTCTTCAAATAAAAGGACTTTCTTCTCATTTTCGTAATGATCTCTTATCGCCTTATTTCCACTCTTGAACTCCATATCACCATTTTGACCTTCGCCCGTATAAATAAAAAATTTATTCTCATCAATCCATCCATCAATGTATCCATGATCCTCCCCCCTTTTTGAGGAGATTATAAAAATATAAGGATGCTCTTTGGGAGTCGATATACCACCTTGCCTTTGACCTCCATAAAAATCATGTAATTCTTTTCTCTTATATTCTTTGCCTTTAATTAATTCCATTTTTTGATTGATGTTGAAAATCTTTTAGGAAATAATTTCCAGAGCAGAATCAACTAATTTTTTTCTATATTTACTCAATTCTAAAGTGGAGACTGAAAGTAATTCATAATTAACCTTGTCGATTACTAATCTTTTAGTTGTATTTGTCAGGATCAGATTACAAATCTCTTTAGAAGGCATATTATCTAAAACAATTTTAAATTGACTTTTATAGTCTTTGAATCCAATACGCTCATCATGATTTTTAATATTGGGATTCATGACCAACATTGTTTTTATGATTTGAAATGCTTTTAATTCTTCAGCAGTTGTATAGATACCAGTTGATGATTTTTCGCCCTCAAGAACCTTGATCTTTTCTATTGAGTTTTGTAATGAAACAGAATTAATAAGATTCGATATTTTGTTAGAGATTTTTTCAGTAATTCTCTTTCCATTCATCTTTTGAAAGACAAGTTTTATCAAATCATCTCCTACTGGATAAAGTGTCTGAGTTAATGCATTATTAAAATCATCTAAAAAGTATTTTTCCTCAGATATTTCAAGAATCTCTGTGGGATTAAAAACCTGTATATGGAAATTTGCAATATCTTCAAGATCCGCTCTTGTGAAATCTCTTAGGTCAAAAACCATAAAAGGATAATTACTAAGTTTCTTCGGTTCATTCCACATGACTGAATAGAACTCATAAACTATTCCGTTAGTTAAAATTCCTACTTTCGACTCTTTATGATTATGAAAATACTCTGCTAATTGCTGTCTATTCCTATCTGTTAAATTTGAGGTTGATCTTTTACATTCAATCAACATTATTGGCGTTCTTCGATTTAAAGATATAACCATATCAACTTTTTTTACACTTCCTTTCGCAAATTTCAGACTGAATTCATGCGAATAGTGTTCCATTTTGTTGTAACCAAGCAGGTTAAAAAATGGTTCAATTAAATAATCTCTTGTCTGAGACTCGTTTTCACTTAGTTTAATTGCTTTGTTATAGTCCCACTTTGAGAATGATTTCTCTAATAAGTTCCCAATTTGTTTAATTGTTGCCAACTTTTTCCATTTGTTTATTTAATAATATTTTGCCAAAATAATTATTCTCCAACTTTTTTATGTATCGAACTTCTCAAGTTTTTATTTGATTTTCTTCTCAAACTCTTTAATTGATGATTTCATTTGACCAGTATTTTCTTTTGGATCATCTTTATCCATCCCTCTCAACTTTCTCCATCTCGAATACATATAACCCATATAGATACCTTGCATGTAATTCTTTGCTCCGTTTTCTAATAAATTTTTAGAAAATTTATTGTTGAACTTTCCACTTGCAAGGATTTCTTTTTTCCAATCAATTTTTTCTATCATTAGAAATCTACTTCCATTGGTATTTCAAGTATTGGATTCTTTATGCCATGTTTTTTTGCCGTTTCGTGCATAACTTCAAAGTCATGTTTGCATTCTTCATAGAATTTTTTTTCTTCATCTGTAGCGTCTTTTTTTAAAGGTTTGCCTGTAGTCGCAAGCATTAATAACTCTTGGGATCTTTTATTAGTAATCATGATGAGTTTTACTTTTCTCAGAAATGGAATTTCTTTAGATTTTTAATCTTTATATTAATTTTAAATATTCTGTCAATAACTAAAAAAGTGTTGGGAGAAATGTTGGGAGAATTTCCTCCGATTTCTTAAAACCTAGTATCTGATGGTGTCTGACAGTGTCTGACAGAAGCAAATCGACTTACACCCTCTCCGTACGATTTCAAATCGTCCCATTTCATGGACGATAAATTTATTAAAATTTACCTAATTTTATAGCTGTAAATTAATTTCACCTCTATCAATACTTAAAACTACTTCTTAAATTTAATCTGAAAGAATAATTGCTGTTGGTGGGATTGTTGGCGGGAATTTAAAAGCTGTTGGGGGCTTACTCATAAAAAAAAGCTAAGAGTTCCCTCTTTAATTATTTGACGATAGATTGAAGGGTAATTAAATGTTAAAAATTAATTTGAACTATTTAAATACTTTTTTATTATTGCTTTTAGTTTTAGCTAATTACTCTAATTTGTACCTTACTCATTTCAAAAAGAGAAAATAAAAATATTTTATTTAAAAGATAATATCTCTTTAAAAACTCTAAAGCATAAGGCTACTATTGTATTTGAAGATTTGATTAAAAATGAAATTTCAGATTAAGCCTGGTTTTTGTTTCCCAACACAGTTTTGGACAGCTGAACTAAATGAAAATATAGAGCGATTACAAAATGAGGCTTATCTAATAAGGGAAAATGATAAAGATGGTGTAAGTAAAAGTAATAATGGTATTGATGGATATCATTCAAAAGATATAAGAGATTTAAACAATCTTCCAGGAACAAATCATTTATTAAACCAGATAATAATTGCAGTTAATGCAATACATCAAATCAGTCGACAAGGAGACTTACTGTTAACAAATTTTTGGTTAAATATAAGTCCAAAAGGTTCTTCGAATATACCCCACACACATTCTGGCTTAACTTATTCAGGAGTGTTTTATATTAAAGTCCCAAAAGAGATGAAAGGAGGAAGATTTCTTTTTTATAGGAATTTTAATGAAGCTGACTTTATTTCAACAGAATATATGGGGCATTTTAAAAAAGATTACCAACTGCAAAGTTATGATTATGCAATAAATACAATTTCACCTAAAGAAAATTTGTTAGTTGTTTTTCCTGCTTGGGTACCTCACGGTGTTGAGATTAATTTATCTGATGAAGATAGGATAAGCCTATCATTTAATTTTAAATTAAAAAGAAATTTCGTAAGCGCAAAATAGGCTTGTTCACTTTTTACTTGTTATGCTTAATAAGCGAAGGATACTTTCTTTGAATTTAGTCCAAGATTATATTTGCTCATTTAGCAGGTATCCTTTACTGTAGCTTCCTGCCGCATACTAAATTTACCCAAATCGAATCCCACCCTCTCAGTACTAATAACTAATCAGATGTTTTTCATTCATAGTAATTATGAATTCTTACACCCATAAAGTGGCAATTTAGGTTACTTGATTAAAATTCTTTTCAAAAATTTTTGTTCATATCAGTTTAAAATTTAATCACAATTTTTCAAATGTGTT
>CABZLA010000022.1 GCA_902526435.1 uncultured Prochlorococcus sp.
ATCTAAATTAATATGCAAAAAGAAGCGCTTTGAATAATTTGTTCAAAAACGAAATATATCAATCAAAATATAAGTCAGTTTTTCTGAAATTGGGAATCCATTCCGTTTTAGCTTTAATAGCATTAATTGTTATTGGAGGAGCTACTAGGGTTATGGAGGCAGGCCTTGCTTGCCCTGATTGGCCTTTATGTTATGGGACTTTTCTACCTCTTAATCATATGAATTTAAGAGTTTTTCTAGAATGGTTCCATCGTTTGGATGCTTTCCTAGTAGGGCTGTTAATTCTTTCTAAATTCATACTTTCAATAATTTGGAGAAGAGATCTTCCAAATTGGTTGCCAAAAACTTATTCATTATTAGTTTTTTTAGTAATTGTTCAAGGCTCTATTGGAGCATTAACAGTAATTAATTTACTTAATTCCTACTCAGTTACCGCTCATCTTTTGACAGCTTTTTTACTCTTAATAACAACAATATCTATAAATCAGAATCTAGAAAATAATGGGGTTAATAAATCATTCACTTGGTGGAATATATTATTATTTTTCCCTCTAATACTCACTTTAGTTCAATCTTTCATAGGAGTAAGGCTTTCATCAACTTGGTCTGCATATCTCTGCTTATCTTTTAATAAACAATGTTTAATTTTAGATACCCATAAATTATTAGCTATCCCAATTTCTATTTTTATTTTATTTATTTTGGCTATCTCAATATATAAACAAGATTTGTTCCAGAATAATTGGAGATACCTTTGCTCACTTTTTTTGCTTTTGATTTCCCAGGTTGTTCTAGGAGTTTTAAGCCTTAGAACTAATTTGAGTGAACCTCTTTTTGTTATTGGTCATCAACTAAATACTTCTTTATTAATTGCGATTCTAACATCATTGATTTTTAGAAATCCTTACCTAAATAAAAAAATCAATCATCCATTTAATTCAGTAATAGTAGGTTTAAATTCATGAAAAGTAATTTAGAAAACTTAAATTTCCAGACTTCAATTCGTGAACAAGTTGTACCTTCAAGAAAAAAAGTAAAATTACCTGCGTGGCTTGAAGTTGCCAAACCTAGGTTGATTCCATTATTACTGGCTACAACTTTAGGAGGTATGGCATTAACGGAAGAATGGCCTTTATCCTCTCCTAAGCTTATATGTACTTTAGGCGGAGGTGCCTTGGCAGCCGCGGCAGCTGGAGCACTTAATTGTTTGTGGGAAATGGACCTAGATAAGAGGATGAAAAGGACAAGTAATAGAGCTTTACCCTCAGGAAAGTTATCATTTAACACTGTTTTTTTTGGTGCAGTATCTTGTACATTGGCAGCTGCAATGCTTTTGATAAGTGGCGTAAATTATTTAGCTGCCGGTTTAACATTGTTGGGATTATGTAGTTATGTGATTTTATATACGATAATTCTTAAACCAAGAACATCTCAAAATATTGTTTTTGGTGGTGTTGCAGGAGCTATACCTCCTTTAGTAGGAGCTTCGGCAGCCACGGGTCATATAGGACTTAGTGGTTGGTGGTTATTTAGTTTGATAATGCTTTGGACCCCAGCTCATTTTTGGGCTCTTGCAATTTTATTAAAAGATGATTATGCGTCTGTAGGTATACCTATGCTCCCCTCCGTTAAGGGTTCAGCATTTACCGTCAAAGCTATTTCTCGCTATGGATGGGCAACTGTTTTTATGAGTATTCTTGGTGTTTTTGCTTTACCTGAGGGAGGAATTCTTTATTTGATAATGCTTTTACCTTTTAATGGAAGACTTTTACAATTAATAAATAGATTGAAAAGTTCACCAGACGATTTAGAAAAAGCTAAAGGATTATTCAGATGGTCAATACTTTATATGTTTGGTATTTGTCTGTTGCTATTAATTTCAAGAACTCAACTTTCTGTGGATTTTGAACATCAGTCTATGCAAATGTTCTTATCATTAAAGGCATACTTTAATTATTAGATTGATGTAAAGTATTAGAGGATAAATTCTAGTTTGATGAATTATATACAAATTACGGATCTTTCAAAATCATATTCTGATATTCAAGCATTAAAAGATTTATCAATGGAAATTAATGTTGGTACATTATTTGGAATCTTAGGTCCTAATGGTGCAGGTAAGTCTACTCTTATAAAAATACTAGCTACTTTAGTAGAACCAGATGGTGGGGAGGTTTTTGTAAATAATATCAATTTAATTAAAAATCCAAGAAAAATTAGAGAATTAATTGGTTATGTGGCTCAAGATATCGCTCTCGATAAAATCCTTACAGGGCGTGAGTTATTAGATTTTCAGTCGGATTTATATCATATGAATAAAAAGGAAAAATACGAAAGAATACAATTATTAGTAAATCAATTAGAGATGAATGATTGGATTGATAGAAAATGCGGAACATATTCAGGAGGAATGAAAAGAAGATTAGATTTAGCTGCAGGCCTTTTACATTTGCCCAAAGTTTTAATATTAGATGAACCAACGGTAGGTTTGGATATTGAAAGTAGAAATATAATTTGGCAACTTTTGAAAGATTTGAAGAATGATGGCATGACTATTATTTTAAGTAGTCATTATCTAGATGAAATAGATAAATTAGCCGATAGTTTGGTAATAATTGATGATGGGAAAGTTATAGCTCAAGGAACACCCGCTCAACTTAAAAATAAATTAGGAGGAGATAGGATAACTTTAAAAGTAAGAGAATTTAGTACTTATGAAGAGTCTAAAAAAATAAGTGAAATTTTATCCTCAATCAATGGAATCAGCCAAATTATCATAAATAAAGCGCAAGGTTATTCAATTAATTTTGTAGTAGATAAGGAAAAGGATTTGCTCACAAAACTAAAAGTAGAATTAGCTTTTTCAAAGTTTGAAATTTTTTCTCTTGCTCAAAGTCAACCTAGCTTGGATGATGTATATCTTCAGGCGACTGGCAAAACATTATTAGATGCTGAAATTTCCATGACTGGTAAAAGAGATCTAAAAAAAGAATCGAAGCAATCAATGAGATAAAAATAATAAATTTTTTGAAAATTAATTATAATGATTGTTAGAAGTTCTTAAATAATGGAATTAAAACAATATAATTTATTTTTTTTATATCAAGAAACTGTTGCTTTAACCAAAAGGTTATTTATCCAATTAAAAAGAAGACCTTCTACTCTTTTAGCTGGCATATTGCAACCTATAATTTGGCTCTTTTTATTTGGAGCTCTTTTCTCAAAAGCTCCTGAAGGTTTTCTACCAGGAGTCGATTCTTATGGGAATTTTTTGGGAGCGGGACTAATTGTTTTTACTGCTTTTAGTGGAGCGTTGAATTCAGGCTTGCCTTTAATGTTTGATAGAGAGTTTGGCTTTTTAAATAGGTTACTTGTCGCACCTCTAGCGAGTAGATTGTCTATAGTTTTATCCTCTTTCTTTTACATAACTATTTTGAGTTTTGTTCAAAGTATTGTGATAATGATTGTTTCATTTGTTTTGGGTTATGGATGGCCTGACTTTTATGGGTTAGGAATTGTTTTTACAACATTAATATTATTAGTGCTCTTTGTGACATCAATAAGCCTCTGTTTGGCTTTTGTTTTACCTGGTCATATTGAATTAATTGCTCTTATATTTGTAATAAATTTACCTCTTCTTTTTGCAAGTACTGCATTAGCACCCGTTTCTTTTATGCCAAATTGGTTAGGGTGGCTAGCCTCCCTAAATCCATTAACTTTTGCGATTGAACCTATCAGGATTGCTTATACTCAAACTATGAATTTAGATGTGGTGGCTTTACACGCACCATATGGTGACTTAACTTGTAAGAGTTGTATCTCAATTTTATTTTCTTTAACAGTTTTTTCCTTAATTATAATAAGACCACTGTTAAATAGGAAATTAAATTAATAAATTTATGTTTTTAAAAGATCATCTAAAAGATACTTACCAAAAAGCATTTTTTGATAAAAATCATTTGATGTTAGAAAAAATAATTAATGTATGGGCACATAGGTTTGGACCTGAATCTTTAAATGAACTATTTGTTAAAAATCAAGATCAATTTAAATTAATAGAAAAGGAACAGGCAGAGGCAAGTCAGAAGCAAATAAATTTGGAATTAACAGAAGATTATCAGGTAGAGGCAAATCAGAATCAATTCAATTTGGAATTATTAAAAAATGTTCAATACGAAAAAGAGATAGAATTTAAACCTAAAGAAACAAAAAAATCAAATAATACTGAAATTATTAATAAAGATATTTATGGGTCTTATAAAAATGAAAGTGAATATAAAGATATAGAAGAATTGCCATTACCAAATATAAAGAACTTGAGAAAATGGATTAATAACGAGAAAAAAGCCAGCTAAGTTTTTACATCATCCCTGGCATACCCATGCCTCCCATCCCAGGCATACCCATGCCTCCCATTCCTGGCATACCCATACCACCCATTCCTGGCATACCCATACCACCCATTCCTGGCATACCCATTCCACCCATTCCACCCATTCCACCCATTGGGTCTGCCCCTGGTCCCCCAGGCGCTGCCTCTGGTTCTTGGATATCAGCAACTGCAACTTCCGTAGTAATTATCATTGCTGCGATTGATACTGAATCTTGAAGAGCTAATCGAATAACTTTAGTAGGATCTAATATTCCTGACTCGTTTAAGTTCTCATATTCTCCATTAACAGCATTAAAACCTTTACTAAGTCTTTTTATATCAGCTATAACAACATCTCCATTAAAACCAGCATTTTTTGCAATTTGTTTCGTAGGTTCTAAAAGTGCATTTGTAATAATATCAATACCTGTAGTGAAATCATCTGATATTTCTTGACGTGAATTAGAAAGATCATTTGATATCTCAATTAACGTTTGTCCTCCCCCTGAAACTACTCCTTCCTCAATAGCAGCTTTTGTAGCATTGAGTGAATCTTCTATTCTTAATTTTTTATACTTCATCTCTGTTTCCGTCGCAGCCCCAACTTTTATAAGAGCTACTCCTCCAGCAAGTTTTGCTATTCTCTCGTTAATCTTATCTTTATCGTATTCTGATTCAGTTATTTCTACCTCCTTTTTTAATTTCTCAACTCTTGCTTGGACAAGGTCTTTGGTATCGTCGAAAGCTACGATTGTTGTTTTATCCTTTGAGATTGTTATTTTTTTTGCTTTTCCAAGATCATTCAGAGTAACTTCTTCTAATTTCATTGATTGATCTTCACTAATTAATTTAGCTCCTGTAAGGATTGCGATATCTTCTAGAGCGGATTTTCTCCTTTCTCCAAATGATGGAGCTCGAACAGCCGAAACATTTAGTACCCCACTATTTTTATTTAATACAAGAGTTGTTAGAGCTTCTCCCTCAATATCTTCAGCTATAATTAAAAAAGGAGAAGCAGATTTTTGAACCTCTTCTAGGATAGGAACCAAGTTGGTTAGTGTTGATATCTTTTGGTCAGTGATTAGGATATTAGGATTTTCAAGTTCACAAATTTGCCTTTCTTGATCTGTTACAAAATAAGGTGAGCTATATCCTCTATCAAAAGACATTCCTTCTGTGATGTCTAGCTCTGTTTCTAGGGATTGTGATTCTTCTACTGTTATAACTCCATCTGAAGTTACAATATCCATTGCATTTGTAATTATTGAACCAATATCTTCATCACCTCCTGCACTTACTGTCGCAACTTTTTTAATATCGGAACCGTTTATTTTGATACTCTTTGATTTTAATTTCTCTAAAACAAAATCTAATCCTTTTTCCATTCCTTTTTTTAGCTCAATAGGACTAGCTCCCGCAGCTATATTTTTTAAACCTTCTTGAACCATTATTTGAGTCAAAATTGTTGCTGTTGTTGTTCCATCACCAGCACTCTCTTTAGTCTTTGATGCTACTTGTTCAATTAATTTTGCCCCTAAATTAGAGATGGGATTCTCAAGATTAATTTCTTTCGCAACAGTAGATCCATCTCTTACTATGTCAGGAGAACCGAATTGTCTTTCTATTACAACATTCTTTGCCTTTGGACCAATAGTAGATTTAACAGCATTTGCGACAGTATTTATTCCTTTTTCAAGAGCTTCTCTAGATTCGTTGGAAAAGCTTAATTGTTTTGGCATGTTTATAAAATCTTTATATCGTTATTCTAATGTCCCATGGAATTATATTTAAGGGATACTTTATTAAGTGGGGAAAGCCGAATTTCTCTTAAATAACTATCCAAATTAACTAAATTATGAGTATCTTAAAGTTATGGATAAAACAGGGAATCTTATTTTTACTTTAACTGCCACACTTGCAGTTGCAATGACTCTTATATATTTTCCTCTTAGATTTTTTTTGACTTTAACCGCTAGAAGTCGCAGATTAAAACTTTTACAAAAGATTAGAAGATTGAGGGATGAGTTGGTTCAACCATATGAAAGTACATAATTAAATACTCATGCCCCCATCAATACTTATTGTTTGACCTGTTATGTAGCTGCCAGCATTACTCGAGACTAAAAATGAAACTAAGTTTGCTATTTGCGAACAACTACCTAGTTTGCCTAACGGTATGGCTTTGATAATCTCTTCGTTATTTAGTTTTTCAGTCATTTCTGTTTCTATAAATCCTGGAGCTATAGCATTAACGTTTATCCCTCTTGAAGCAAATTCTTTTGCACAGGTTTTTGTAAAGCCAATAACTCCTGCTTTAGCGGCAGAATAGTTTGCTTGTCCAGGATTTCCAATTATTCCAACAATAGATGAGATATTAATTATCTTTCCGCTTCTTTTTTTTATCATAAATTTTGAAGCATATTTTGTACAAAGAAAAACCCCTTTTAAGTTTGTATTTAGAACACTATCCCATTGTTCTGATTTCATTCGCATTAAGAGGCCATCTCTTGTTATGCCAGCATTATTTACAAGAATATCTATAGCACCATTTATCTTAATGATTTCTTCAAAAGCTCTACTAACAGATTCTTCTTTTGAAACATCAAATTTTAATTTATATACTTTACCTCCAGACTCTTTAATTAGATTTACAACTTCTTCAGCTTTTTCATCAGAAGAAGAATAATTTATAATAACTTCTGCTCCTAAATTACTCAGTTCTAAGGCTATTTCCCTACCAATACCCCTACTAGCGCCTGTAATTAAAGCGACTTTCCCTGTTAAAGATTCTGTATTTGACATTGTGAAATTTTAATAATTTAAAATCGTAGTACTATTTGTGCAAACATATTGCTTTTATTTATAATTATCTAGAAAATATAAATTCAAATTATTGTGCATGTCTTAATACCCGCTGCAGGCAGTGGTAGCAGAATGAAAGCTGGAAGAAATAAGTTACTTATTGAATTAGAAGGAGAATCGCTTATTTTTAGGACTATAAAATCTGTATTATCTGCAAGTTTAGTAAGTTGGGTAGGAATCATTGGGCAACCAAATGATAAAAAAGAATTATTAAAATCAATAAAAAATTTTTCTAATAAAGTTAAATGGATCAACGGGGGAAATACGAGGCAAGAGTCTGTTTTCAATGGTTTAAATTCTCTCCCATCTAATGCTGAGAAAGTTTTAATTCATGATGGAGCTAGATGCTTAATTGATCCCAATTTAATAAACAAATGTGCTTTGGAATTAGAACGAAATGATGCAGTTATTTTAGCTACCAAAGTTACCGACACAATAAAGATTGTTGATAATAAGGGTTACATCACGGAAACACCAAATAGACAAAATTTATGGGCGGCTCAAACTCCTCAAGGTTTTTTAGTGAAGAGATTAAGAAAAGCTCATGAGATGGCAATTGAGAAAAATTGGACTGTTACAGATGATGCCTCACTTTTTGAGATGTTAAATTGGCGAGTGAGAATTATTGAGGGAAATACTGTAAATATAAAAATCACATCACCACTAGATATGAAAATAGCAAAAGGATTTTTAAAAGATTTTTAGTAACAAGGAATATGAATACTTAGGTTCCCATCATCGCCATTTAATATGGCTTCGCAACCTAAAGGGATGCATGCATTACCAGGTAAATGTCCAATTGGGAGGTCAAAAAGAATAGGAATATCTAATTCTTGAAGCCTTTCTTTTATAAGTTTTTTGAGTAAAGCTTTCCATTCAGGAGTACATCGTTCATCTGAAAAACTTCCGAATCCAATACCTACAATTCCATTCAATTTGGTTGTCATTTTTAAATAAGTCAACATTCGATCAATTTTATAAATTTCTTCATTTACATCCTCAAATATTATTATTTTCCCTTTTAATTCAGGGAAATGATCAGTCCCAATTAGAAAAGATGCAATAGTTAAATTAGAAGCAACAATTTCTCCTTTTGCGATGCCTTTTTTTAAAGGTAAACCCTTAATATCATCAACATAGCCTTCAAAAAGTAAATTTCTTAGTCTTCTTAAACTCCATTCAGGTTCTTTAAAAAGAGTAGAAATCATAGGTCCATGAATCGAACCAAAAGAACCTTTTGAATATTTTGATAACAACAGTGAACAAGTATCAGAGAATCCAATCATCAATCCATTGCCCCAATTTATATCTTTTTCTAAAATTCTTGCTGCTCCCCATCCTCCTTTAGCGAAAATGATGGCTTTACTATTTTGAGATTTTTCAAGTTCTTCAAATCTTGTTTGATCATCTCCAGCAAAATACCCAAACTTTCTTGAGAGGATATTATTGTGAATAATCTTCAACCCCCATGTTTTTAAAATTTCTATGCCCTTTATAAAATCTTCTTCTTTATCTATAAAAGAGCTTGGAGCTAAAATGTTAATTTCATCTCCTTTTTTTAATTTAACTAGCATTCTTTTTATAAGTTATGAGGCGATTATGAATCCCAATAATATTAATCCTCCATATATAGATTGGTTTTTAAAATGATCACTAATTTTTTTAATGGATTGTTTACTTTCAGGAAATATTTTCAAAATATCTTTTTGCATTAAAAATCCTGTTATTAACCAAATTGGCCAAAAAATAAAAGTTAGTTGATTGATGAAAGCACATATTGCAAGAAAACCAGAAGTTAAAAAATAACAAATTTGAATAGTTTTTTTTGTATTAGAAGCAAGGTTAACTGCGGAACTGTTTACTCCAATTTGAATATCATATTTTTTATCAGCCAAAGCATATACAGTATCAAAACCAAAAGTCCAAAAAATTGTAGCGAGCCAGCAAAATAACAAAACAATACTATTGATATTACCTTCGTTCGCAGCCCAAGGTATTACAACTGAGAATCCCCAGCATATTGATAAGATGAATTGGGGATATTTAAACCATCTCTTTGCAGAAGGGTAAATTAAAATTAAAGGTAAAGCAAAAAAAGCAAGTGATAGAGAAAGTAGTCTTCCATTCTCTGGAAGCGACAAAGTTAAAAAGAAACTACATATAATTAAAAATATAAGTATTAAGTATGCTGTTTTAGTACTAATTTTGTTTGCAGCAAGAGGTCTGTTTTTAGTCCTAAAGACTTTTTGATCTATTCTTTTATCCCAAATATCATTGGCCACACAACCTAAACCACTAACTAATAATCCGCCTATTATGATTTTTACCAACATGTAAATGCTTGGATTTGATTCGGGAGTTAGATATAAACTCCATCCAGCAGGTATAAGAAGGATAATTCTACCTGTAGGCTTATTCCATCTTAGGAATTCAAAAAGGATATTTATTTTAGAATTTAGGTCTTTCTTTATCACAGGATCTTTATTTCATAACTTTAAATAATCTAACTAGAAATTAGGCAAATCTATAATTTAATAATCAATCTTAAGTATATTAATTACGGTATTTAGAATCTCTATTTTTTAGAGAATAAAAATGATACAGAAAAAAAAATTAAGCAATCTTCAAGAAAAAGATATTTCTATAGCCTCAATTGATATTGGTACAAACTCCACTCATCTTTTAATTGCAGACATTAATTTAGATCTCAAGTCCTTTTCAATAAAATTTACTGACAAATCTACAACACGTCTAGGGGAGAGAGATGAAGAGGGAAATCTTACTGAGGAATCAATGCAAAGAGTTTTAAAGACCCTAAAGCGTTTTAAAGAGTACTGCAAAAGTAATGGCGTTAATCAAATAGTAACTGCCGCAACAAGTGCTGTTAGGGAGGCTCCAAATGGTCGAGACTTTTTAGATAGGGTTCTAAGTGTTGCAGATATTCAAATAGAACTTATAAGCGGATCTGAAGAGGCCAGATTAATTTATCTTGGCGTTTTATCTGGAATGGTTTTGGAAGACGAGTCTTACGTAATTATTGATATAGGGGGAGGTTCTACAGAATTAATACTTGCAGATGAAAAAGACGCGATTGCTCTTACAAGTTCTAGAGTTGGAGCCGTTAGGCTCAAAAATGATTTTTTTCTTGATAGAGAGCCAATTGATAGTGAAAGATCTAAGTTTTTGAGAACTTTTATTCAAGGCTCCTTAGAACCATCTATTGAAAAAATTAAAAGGAGATTAGAAAAAGGAAAGGCGGTCTCAATGATTGCTACAAGTGGTACTGCAATCTCACTAGGAAATTTAATTTTATCTGATCTTGGGCAGCCAAAACAAAAGATGCATGGTTATAAATTTAAAAAAGAAAATTTAAAGACTGTCTTGGATAAATTAATTAAAATGCCAACTTCTGAAATAAAGAAAATTCCCTCACTAAGTGAAAGAAGGTCAGAAATAATAATTCCGGGTGCCCTAATTCTTAATACCTCAATGGAGATGTTGAATTTTGATCAGTTAACAATAAGCGAAAGGGCCCTAAGGGAAGGCTTAGTAGTTGATTGGATGCTTCGCCAAGGAATAATAAAAAACGAATTTAGTATTCAAAGTAATATCAGGAAAACTACAATAATTCATCAAGCTAGAAAGCTAGGTGTTGATAAAGAAAGATCTGAGAAAGTTACTAATATCGCATTTCAAATCTTCGATCAAACTAAAAATATCTTTCATGGGGATACTGATTTAAAAGCCAAAGAGCTCCTTTGGGCAGCCTGTAAACTTTATAATTGTGGGAAATATGTAAATATAAATTCTTATCATAAACATTCTTGGTATTTAATTAAAAACTGCGAATTATTAGGATATTCTCAGTCTGAAACAAATATTATTGCTGCAATTGTTAGATACCATAGAAAGACTTTACCTAAAAAAAGACATGAATCTTGGCAAAGTTTAATCTCAAAAGAAGATAAAACATTAGTACTTGAAATGTCCTTGATTTTAAGATTAGCGGCCTCTCTGGATCAAAGACCAGAAAATGTATTATCCGCAATAAAAATTAAATTGCTAAATAATATTATTGAAATTGAACTAATACCTTTGAAATCGAATCAAGAGCTCCTTCTTGAAAAATGGAACTTAGATTTATGTAGGAACGTGGTTAAAGAATTAAAAAACTTAGAGTTGCAAGTTGTTTAATTTTTATTTATAAGTTCTTCTTTTGGAACTTGATTCTGGAATGATTCTGAAAAAATATTAAAAATCAAAACTGAAGCTAGGAGACCTAATATTCCTGAAATTAAAATAAAGAAAATAACCTCTGTAGGATTTTGATTCTTAACTTTTCTGTTTTTCTTAGCTTTTATTGATACTTCTTGAGCAATTTCTTCGATATTTACATCTTTCCGTTCAGTTTTGAATTCACTCATTATAAAATCTGTATCAACTTTTAGCTTTTCAGAAATCCTACGAACCATTGCTTTTATAAAAACTTTTTCTGGTAAATGATCTTCATTACCTTCTTCTATAGCCTGAAGTTGGTGAGATCCAATTTTTAAATCAGAGGCTAATTCTTCAATTGATTGATTTCTGCTGACTCTTGCTTCTTTAATAAAATTGCCAATTCTTTTTAAAGAGGAATTATTTTTTGAATTGTTGTCTAAATTATTAGATTTTATTTCGTCCAAAGCAGTTAATTTTTTCCCAATTATAGTGATTTATCTATATCTATCAACTTTATTAGATTATTTGCTCCTAAAGAGATGCTTGTAAGATGGACTATAAAGATTAGACCTATTAGTAATAGTATTAATTGCAGGACTAACAATATAAATAGTAGTTCTGATAAGTTTTTTCTCAAGAGTAAATTTTTCCATATCCTTCAATTCAATTAAAGATGTCCAACCATCATCCCAAGATACTCTATAACCAACAATTACTTTAGTTTCTGGAGGATAAAATTCTAATAATGTTTTTTGAGAACTTTTTACATGTCTAGCACTCAAATAAAGACATAAAGATGATTTATGCTTAGCAAGATCTTTAAGTGATTCTTTCTCAGGCATGCCAGTTCGGCCTCCCGCTCTAGTCAGAATTATAGTTTGAGTTATATCTGGAATTGTAAGCTCTGCCTGGTGATTGGCCGCTGCGACCTGAAAAGCACTTACCCCAGGGATGACTTCAGTTTCGATATCCTCTTGTCTTAATATTTCTAGTTGTTCTCTAACTGCACCATACAGGCATGGATCTCCATCATGCAATCTAATTACAGTTTTACCTTCATTGAATCTTTCTATCATTATTGAAGTGATTTTTTCTAAGGTAAGCGTACTGGTTTTTATTTTTTCAGAACCTTTAAGTGAAAAATTTATAATTTTCTCAGGAATTAAAGAGTCAGCCCAAAATATAACGTCTGCAGATTCTATTTTTTTAAATGCTTTGATTGTTAATAAATCAGGATCGCCTGGACCAACTCCAATAAATGAGATCTTTCTATCCATTATTTCTTGTTTTGTTTTTATATGATTTTAATCTTAAAAAAAATATTCCAATTAATCCAGTGGAAAATAGGACAATACTAATAAACTGGGCCATGCGTAATCCACCATCACAAAAGGGTGGAAGTCCCCCAATACATAATGGATCAGTCCTTAAACCTTCAATCCAGAATCTTCCAAAACTATAGCCAATTAAATAAAGACAACTAATAAAGCCAGGCCTCACTGAGTTTTTGTTATTTTGTTTGTAAAAAATAGTAATTAATAATATAAAAATTAAAAAATTCCATAATGATTCATAGATAAATGTTGGATGGAAAAACTGGTAATTTATAAATTCTATTGGTCTATTTTGTATTGGTACAAATAACTTCCAAGGTAAATCCGTAGGTATTCCAAAAGCTTCATTATTGAAGAAATTCCCCCATCTACCAATGGATTGGCCAAGAATAATTGATGGAACTAATATATCTATAAAAGTCTTTAAATGTATATTTTTGGATTTACAAAAATATAAAATACATAAAAATCCTCCAATCAAGCCTCCGTGGATTGCTATGCCCCCTTGCCAAATTGCAATAAAAGAGGGGATTTGAATTACGTTATTAAAAAGGTCAAAAGAAGTAAAAAAGTTACTACCACTATATTGTCTCCATTCGAAAATTACATAGTATGCTCTAGCTCCAATTACTGAAGATATTATTAAAGATGGTAAAATATCACTTATATATTGAGGATTAATATTTCTTGATTTTGCAAGTTTTTTAGAAATAAAAAGTCCTATTACTACTGATGTCGAAATTAGCAGACCATACCATCTAATAGTTAGAAAACCTAAATTTAAAAATGTGTCTCCAGGGGATTGAATAAAAGCTTGATATGTAAGCATTTAAAGGTTAATTAAACACCCTCAGCAGCTTGTACTTTTTCGACCTGCTTCTTCTTGAGTACTAAAAGTATTTGGGTTAGGCCTACACCAATAAAAAATGCAATTAAGCCTATTATTCTATAAGGGCTTTGTAGCACTACTTCGGCATCTAGTTGTCCAAAACCTCCTACATTAGGATCATTAGTTAAAGGATCTCCTGCATTTATTCGGTCTTGTTCTTTCACAATGAGTTCAGGGCCAACAGGAACAGCCTCGGTAACTATATCCCCATTCTCATTTTCAATATTAATTTGATAACTACCATCTTCAATAGTCTCTATTGAATTGATAGTGCCTGTAGAAGAAGAAGTGAATATTACATTGTTACTCTTATCACCAGTCGGATAAACTTGCCCTCTGCCTCTATTTCCTCCAATATGCAATGAGTACTTTCCATAGTGATAATCTTTATTAGTGGCTGGATTAGGGGAAAGAACTGGAAAAACGATTTCTTTATTAGTATCTCCTGGTAATGGCCCAACAAGAATTATATTGTCTTTTTCTTCGCTGTAATTAGTAAAGTAAACTCCCTCAGTTTCTTCTTTTATTTCATCAGTCCATCTTTCTTGAGGAGCTAATTTAAAGCCATCAGGAAGCATAACTACAGCCCCAACTTGTAAAGGAACCTCTGAACCGTCAGCACCTATTTCCTTTATATCATCTTTATAAGGAATTTTGACTACAGCTTTGAAAACACTATCAGCCCCAACAGCTTGAGGGACCTCTGCAATAGTTGGCATTTGTGCCAAATGGCAATTTGCGCAGACTATTTTTCCTGTAGCTTCTCTGGGAGACTCGTAATTTTGCTGTGCCCAAAATGGATAAGCAAAAGAGGGTTTTGGGAAAATTATAATGCTAGAAATCAAAAGCAGTGTGCAGAGAAAAAAAGTTGTTTTTTTCATTATTTGTTTTTTAAAAGTAATCATTTTCTTAGGCCCACCAGGGATTTTCATTAGTTCTAAAATCTGTTTCAGACCATTGTTTTACAAGTACAGCATCATCATCTACATCTACATGTGCCAAGGCCAAAGATAATGGCGCAGGTCCTCTTACTACTTTCCCATTTGTGTCATATTGACTACCATGACAAGGACATATAAATTTATTAGCACCACTATCCCATGGAACAACGCATCCTAAATGGGTACAAATAGCATTTAGTCCGAATTCTCCTATATCTCCTTCACTATTAACAATTAGGTAAGTTGGATCTCCTTTAAGGCCCTGAACTAAACTCCTATCTCCTGCTTGATGACTTGCTAGCCAACCGGTCTTAGTGACTGGATTACCTAATTCATCTTTTGCAGAAGTTCCACCACCACCACCACCAGCTCTTAGTGGCATAAAATAATTTGCTACGGGATATAAAGCTCCTAATGCGACACCAGTTGCTGTACCAAATGTGAGAAGATTCATAAATTGCCTTCGACCCATGGATGGGACGTCATTGGAACTTAATTGAGTCATTCGATACTTGAGACTGTTATTTATTAGTTATTATGAATCAGATTGCATGATTTCTGTTGCAAATAGATAGGACTTTTAATAATTTAAAGTATAAGTTTTTATGAGTGTGTTTATTATTGAATTATGAAACCTTTGGTAGTAGATGAGATTATCCATTACTTGGTTCATCGATGGGGGAAAAAATATGACTTTAGACTTTTCAAAAGAGGAAAATATCTATATTTTCAAATGATGTGGGGTTTTTTAGGTCAAGAATCTTTTCCATTAAATGAAGTGGAATATAAAAAATCTATAGCAGATAAAATTGAAATATTAAATAGATGCGGCTATTCCGATGAAGTAAGGGAATGGCTTAAAAAAGTAAATTCAAGACCAAGATTAGGAAGGGCTGTAAGCCTTCAACTAGACATTAATGATAGGATGAAAGAGTTTTTGATTTAAGGCTTTCAGATATGTAAGTTAGCCCAGCTCCAACAAAAAATAGAAATATTATCGAAATTGAGAGCAACGACATAGTTAAAGGATCTGTTGAAGGTGTAATTACTGCGGACAAGATAGCAGAGGAAATTACCACTATTTTCCAATTTGAAAGCATTTTTTCTGTAGTAATAATTCCAAGTGAACCAAGAATAAATTGCAAAACTGGTAATTGAAATGCTATAGCAGTACTTGACATTAATAATAAAACAAAATCAAAATATCTCTCTATGGACCATGTTGGTTCAACTATATCAGCTCCAAAATTTATAAAGAAATTTATTGCCGCAGGAACTAGTAT
>CABZLA010000023.1 GCA_902526435.1 uncultured Prochlorococcus sp.
AACACTTGCTCTTGCTACTCTTGATATAAATGCTGCTGTTGCTGCTGCAAATACAGGAGGAGTCACCCTATCAGGTGACGTTGGTGTTGGTGTAGTAAGTGGAACCACTCCTGGAGTTACTGGAGCTCTTGCTCTTGGTAACGCCAACACAACTGGAGTTATCACTTTAAGTGGTGAGGACTTTAATACAGGTGGTGCTATTACCTTTACAGGTGGTAGTTACACCGTAGCTAATGGATCAACAGATCTTACTATCGTCACCAGTAACGATGCCGTTGACTTCAATGCGGGAACAGTAACTGTTGGCAATAACGCTTTCAATATAGATACAGATACAACCGGTGCAGGTGCTGGAGCTAATATCACCTTTGATGGAAAAATACTTGGAGATACTACTCAAGTCTCCGGTTCAACTGTATTGTCAGACCTTAGCTTCGACGCAGGAGCCGGCACTGCAACTGTAACGGTTACAGATATTGGTTATAACGGAACTTCTGACGTTAACGAGATCAATTCGGTTGCTCTGACTGGTGGAACAATATCAACAAATGGAAAGATCAATACACACACACTTACTACTGGTGATAAGGGAAGTGTCACTATCACTGGAGCATTATCTCTTGCCGGTAACACAACCATAGAAACAGATACTGCTGCAAGTCAGACTCTTGATGGAGCTATCAGTATTACTAGTACTACCAACGCTACGGGATCTGAGACTTTAACGATTAATTCCGGTTCTGGAGCTGTTGATTTCGGTGGGTTAATTGGAGGTACAGATGGTTTGGGAACTGTTGCTATCAACACAACAGCTGGTTCTGCTGGTAACGAGGCAACAGGAACAATTGCCATAGCCGGTATTGGTTCAGCGGATGGTAGTACAACGTCTGGTACAGACAGTGGCTCTACTTTCACAGCAGGTAATACTAATACCGCTTCAATCACCCTTGATGGCGACATGTATTTCACTGATGGGAACACCTTATTTGAGGCAGCCTCTGGAAATACAATTATCAATAATCAATCAACAGGAGCTGTAACTGACTTCATAACAGCTGCTGATTCCATTGAGTTCAAAGGTGGAACCCTTTATGTAAAAGAGACAGGAGTAAGTATCGCAACCAGTAACGGTGCGGTTACGATTAATTCCATAGATGGTGATCATGATGAGACTGTCACCATAAATGCTGGATCTGGAGCTGTTTCAGTAGGACGTATCGGAGGAACAAATGCTTCTGGAGAGGGAATCAAGTCTGTTGCCATAACAAGTACTCATGCAACAGGAATAACATTGACAGGAAATATCACCACTTCAGATACTGCAGACAGTGATGTTACCTTGACCGGTAAGGTGGTCATTAACGGTGATGTTGATATTGATACATCAGCAGGTACAGACGGAGATATTACTTTCACTTCAACCATCGTCGGTGCTGACGGTACAAATGATGACTTAATCCTTGATACTGGAGGAGGAGCTCTTACTTTCCATGCCACCACTACTATTGGTGCTGGTGATAGTCCTCTTAGTACCTTAGATATTGCTCAAGGTGGAGGAACTGTTGCTCTAACTATTCCTCAAATTGGTGATGCAAGTGATGATGGTGTTAGTGGAGTCGTAAGAATTGGTACTGCGACATCCACATCTGTGACCATGAGAGATCAAACATATAGATTTGGAACTGGCAATGTAACTATTACAGCGGACACTACTGGAACAATATTTAGTACTACTGGAAATTCAACTGTAGACCTTGCTGGCGGTAATTTCTTAATTACTGGTGCGGCTAAAGTTTCTAATGGCACTTTAGATATCAACAGTGCTGGTGGAGATATTGAGATCACAGGTGCCATCGTCGGTCATACCGGTGGTGATGAGATTCTTATTCTTGATGACAATAGTGGTGGCAGCAGCACTGCGGTGATTACACTTGGCGGTAATGTCGGAGCAGATGCAGGTTCTGCAAGTCTTCTTAAGTCAGTTACAGCGATTGCAAAAGGAGGCATCAAGCTTAGTGGAGACATCACAACTTCCAGTACTGCAGATGGAGCGGTTACGCTCACAGGTCCAGTAACCTTGGAGGCGGATGTCATCATTGATGCAGATGCAGCTAATACAACAGTTAGCTTCGGGAGTACTTCAACCGTTAACTCTGACAGTACAGCCCGTGATTTAACGATTAATACCAATGGTGGTAAGGTCACCATGGATGCAGCAATTGGTGGATCAGCTGCGATAGATGTTCTTAAGATCAACAGTGACACAACTGGAGCTGCAGATATCGACCTTGCGGGACTAGGCGGTTCAAATTCTGGTGTTACTAACGCAACTACTATTGGTAACTCCAATACAAATCAAATAACTTTAGATGGAACTGTTTATAAGACAGCTGGAGCTCAGACTTATACAACAGCTGCAGGCGATAAGATATTACCTACCAATAGTTCAGGAGCCACAATTACATCTTCTGGAACTGATGTTGGATTTGTAGGTGGAGATATCAAACTTGTAGATAGCGGACATCTAACTGTTACTACTGGTAGCAGTAGTGCTGGAAACATATCAGTTGCCGGATCTATTCATGGAACTGCAGGTACTCCAACTACAAATGTCAGCTTGACTTCAGGGAATGGAACAATTGACATTCACGCTATTGATACAGATATCGAGGATGTAACTCTTGTCGGTAGTACAACTTTAGGCGGAACCATCACTCTGGCAAATAATGGAGTTTTAGATATTACCGGAGATGTGCTTGCAGATGTTGCAACCCTTACTATCAATACAGCTGCCGGTGGCGGTGGTGCTGTAAATATTAGTGGAAAACTCGACTCCAAGACCTCAGGCCGTGATGTTGATATCAGTTCTGGATCAGGAGCAGTATCTATAGGTGGAACAATCGGAGGAACACTTGCTCTCGCGAGCTTAGATATCAATGAATCTTCTGGTGCAGGAACAATATCTATTAAAGATATTGGAGATACTGATACTCAAGGTGTAACAGGTACTTCAAATATTGGTAATACTGCTACTATTACCCTTACTTTAGCTGGAACTACTTATAAAACAGATGAAGTAACTTACACAACTAAGGCTGGAGAAAATATTGATTTAACAGGAGGAGCAACAACCACCTTCACATCATCAAATGATGATATTACTTTTGGAACTGGTACTGTTGAAATGGGTAATGGTTCAAATCTAATAATTGACACTGGTACAGGAGGAGGAGCTATTAACCTTCCAGTTGGTGTTATGGGAACATCTTCCGAGAACATTACATTAACTGCAGGAACAGGGACCGTAGCAATTGGTGCTACTGGAACGGGTACTGAGATCGCTGATGTTTCTATTACAACCTCAGGCAATACTACTTTCAGTGGAGACTTTACTGGCGGATCCTTAACTAATAATGGACCTGCTATTGTCTCAGACAATATAAATTTAAGTACTACTGGCAATATTGACTTTGGATCCACTCTTGATTCGTTAAACGGTAATCAGTCTATAACATTTGTTACCGCTGCTGACATAACTATCACAGGAGAAGTTGGAGGGTCCAATCCATTCTCAACATTTACAATAACCAACGGTAATAACTTTACTTATTCTGGAGGTGGTTCAATTGCAGGGTTTAGTTCTGGCAAGTTCAGTAGAACTGGTGGTTTTGCGATATTTAATCCAGGACCGTCTATAGATAATATTAATACCATTGAGAAAACTCAGGATAAAGAAATTGCTTTCTTTGAAGCTCCAGTATTTAAATTAATCAAGTCATTTGTCACCCCAACTGTTACAGACTTGATTAAAGATAAAGCTCCTGTTGCTGATGATGTATTAGAACCTGTAATTATTGGACCGGCAGTAAGTAATAGTGATTTCTTAAATAGTGGGATACAAAGTAGAGATGAAATCAAGGAAACCGATATAGAAGTTGATTTCTTAGATGGTGATATTTTTATTATTGATAAATCATTAGAAATTGCGAATAATGAATTTGATTCACTAGAAACAACTATTGAAGATATATTTGAAAATCTTCCAAAAGAGGATTCCTTAGGTTTATCAATCAATTCAACTGGTGATGAACTATTCAAGACTTCCGCTTTAATTCAAAAAAATGAGAAGACAAATCTTGAAGAGTTACTAATCTCTTTCTCAAAGAATGAGGATTTAAATCAAGGTAAAAGTTTTATCTTTTAAATTTCTTTGATACTCCAATAATTTAAATTTTATGAACCTCTTAGCATCATCTTTAGCTGCAGTTACTACTTTTACTAGTCCCTTATCAAACATTGAATTTAATATGCTCGCTTTAACGCCTAAGGAAGTTGAAACTAAACTAGATTCAATTATATTATTTACGCCATCAGATAAAGAGGGTATTCCAGTGTCTTTTGAATTTGACGTTGATGGAAATAAAAAAAAGATATATTTTGCAGCTTTTTCACCAACCGCTATAAATTTTCTAAATGAAAAAGTTATTTCTCAAAGTAAAGATAAGGAAGTTAAATATACTTACACACCTAAATCATTATCTAAATTTAGTTCGTTAATAGAAAACGAAAAAAAGAAATCTAAAAAAGAAATATTAGATGTTATCTATATTCCAGATCCTGAACAATCACAAATTTCTAAAAAATTATTGTTAGAGCAAGGATATAAGACTGATAATATAGATAATATTGTTCAAAATAATCCAATAGTTTTTTGTCCTAATCCTACTGTTACTGCGACAGAAAAAAATACCAAAACTTCATATATCCCTTGTTCCACTGATTACATAACCATGAAAGGTTTAGTTGATAAAGCCAAGATCAAGAAAAAATATCCTTGGAGTAAAGTTGAAAAACCAAAAGTGATGGCTATACCTCTATCTCAATTCATTAATACATTAAGGACTAGCGAAGAAGATAATATAAAGGAAATAAAAGTTATCCCTACTCCCTCAAGTCTTAAAGTTATAAATCAACTTAATTCAAAAAAAAATAAATAGTTATTTTTTAAATCAATTTAAATGATTATGGTCTCTGAGATTTATCAAGAGACTGGATTAAACTCTCTTCGTAAGAACTTAGTTTATAATTGATTTCACTTCTATCTGAATCTGCGTTTCTTTTAAAATAAAATAAAATAAGATTCCCAATTTGCCCTTGGAAATAATGTTCCCACCCTTTTTTGCCGTAAATGTTAATTAGGTTTTGGCATTGCAAAGCAATATTAGTATTTTTGTTTTGGTAATAATTTGGAAACTCTTTCTCCAAAAACTCTTTGCTTACACCATCCATTTTTTTTATATCTTTTTTAACATCAGGATTTGAAGTTGTATTTATATTTATTCCGATAGTTCTATACTCTATTGCAAGACTCATTACACTTTTAAAGGAAGTTTTTGAATAATTTTATTATAGGAATTTAAACCAATAATTACTTTATGATTTCCTGTGTTATTGATATCTTCTCTCTTTAATTGTAATTCTTATATACTCACATCATAAATATATTGATTAATTTAATTTTTAAATCTGGAGGATGTTTTTGATTATTACTATTATTTTATTGTGGTTGGATTAACCTTTTGAAGGTTTCCAAATGAAAATATCTCATATAACCCCTTTTATTTTTAAGTAATTATCTTTATAAAAACTAATTATGAAAATTTTTAGAAAAGATATTTATTTTATAATTAATTGTATTAATGATGTTAATCATCCTTGACTATTAATAAAGATAAAAACCTTAAATTCATTTGTATAACTATATTTCTAGATTTCTAGTTTTCAATATAAGTATTAATAAACAATAATTAAAATATAATTTTATTATTATAATTGTTTAAGATTATTTTAAATTAGTGAGAAGAATTTTCTATTAAGTTTGAAAAAACAACTCAATAATTATTATTATTTACAAATAGGTTACTAATGATTTTATTAACACTTCTATTACCTAGTGAGTTTACTCCTCCAGAGATAAAAAAGCCAACTCAATTAGAAATTACAATTGAAAAGAACAATTCTGCAGTAAACCTTGATGGTGTATGTGAAATGATTTCTTTTGATAAATATATTTGTTATTAGTGATCTCAACGCATTTATAGGATGAATTCAAATCAATAAAAAGATTTGTATCTTTTAAGTTCTAACCCTATGTATTGTTAACTTTTAAAGCCTGAAATTTATTGTGAAGATAATTAAGGGTGATAAATTCATACCTTAAAAAGTTCAAATAAAATCTTTTTCTAATCTCAATAAATCATCCCACCAAATTGGTATGACTGTAATGATTTCTGGCTTATGAAAGCTGATGCTGGGTTTTTCAATATTTCTTGGGATCTATGGTTTTATATCTAAACTATTTATTCTCAAACCAATCATTAAATAAGTTTGAGATTTTAAATTATTATTAATTGAAAAAATCTATTTATAAAAGAACTTAATCCCAACTTTTTATAATGATATTAAAAGTATAAATCCCATAATGCAAAATCTGAATCTCCAGATGATCTGTGCATCCATGAAAAGTTCCATTGATTATTTATTTTTTTTAATATCGTAGTAACACTAGCTATGTCACTATTTTGAATGTCTTTGTAAACAAAGCTAGATCTCAAAGTGAAAATACACATAGCAACATCATCTGATAAAAATTCTAATTTATGAATTTTTTTAATATCTGTATATCCATCCCAAGATAAGTCACCAGAAGTTCTCATTAGAATAAGACCTGAAGGATCTATTGGATTACCGCTTGGGCGAATAAATAAAAAATCTTTCGTTGCATTATTAAGTAAAAACTCTCCATAATCATTCGCTGCAAAGTCATGTATTAATTGAATAATTTTCTCTTCTTCACTTAACATTATAAAATTCTTCTAAGACGTTTATTAGGTATTTCTCAATAGAAATACCCTCTCTAACAGCATGCTTTTTTAAGTCTTTTAAAACTTTTTCTTCTAAGATTAGGCTTGAGACTTTTTTATTCATTTAAATAAAAGTTTCAATTTAAATTATACAAATGATAATCATTTTCATTTTAGTTTTAATATGTTAGGAAACTAGGAAAATGCAAACTATTGAAAATATTTATCAACTAAAGAAATTATAAAATACGATTGATAGGAGTTTAAAAACAACTAATATAAATTTATGAAAAAAAGAACACAACTTAACATCGACATCAACGAGGATTTACTTAAAGCTCTTAAATTTATGGCCCTCTCTAAGAATATTAAATTAAATGCCTTGGTTAAGGAAATATTATCTGAAAAAATTAAATCAAATATTCCACAGGAAACGGATAGAAATATTTTAGAAGAATTAGATGAAATAAAAGGTAGAATATCTAAACTAGAAAAGTAAAAATTAAATTTTTTTGATTTCTTTGGTAAGTAGGAATATTGACTTTTATTATGTGAATTATAAATAGCATCAGACTTAAATCTAAAAATTGCCTTTTACCCTATTTACACTTTTTTAATTTTAAGATAATTGAAGATCAAATTTAAAAAAAATGATTGAAAAAAAAGAAGACAATATTCGAAGCGAAAGCTTTTACCCGGATAGTAATTTTTATCTTGATCAGAATAATACTCACGAAGAGACTCCACTTTCAGAAGATCAAATATCTAATACTTCTAAATTTGAATGGCCAAATGGCTATTGGTTTATTGCTGAAAGAACGAATGGCAGACTTGCAATGATTGGATTTATGGCTGTGATTATTAACTACACCTTATTTGGTTGGATAGCGTATCCAATCCTTTAATTATTAATTATGGGATTTTTAAATGAGTTTCGACATAATCCACGGAAAATTCCACGGATATAATGAGACTGGTTTTTAGTATTGCTGAGATAGAATGCTATAACTGTCTGGGTGAAAGGATTCGAACCAGCGACCTAGTGCTCCGAAAGCACTTTTATCATGTGAAATTTTTCAATATTTATCTATTAATACAAAGTTAAAACTAAGTGCTTAATACGGTTTTGAGTCTCGAATTTGAATAAAGTTTATAGTTCTAAATAGTAGATATATTTTCTGAGTATCCATAGAGTGCTCCTTTCTCTATATGAGAAAGTAAGGAATTAAAAAAAGGCTGGGTAAAGCCTCTATATACCTTGATTAAGAGTTAATATATGATTTTTCTTCAATCAGCTCTGAATTATACTTCTGGTTGATTTCTTTTTTGATAGAGGCTCTCCTATCATTTTCTTTGTAAACTGATCGAGCAAGCTGGATAAATACTTTGTCGAATTCTTGATTTCTCTCTTTAATTCTAATATTATCTTCTATTTCCCAAAGATTCTTGTTTACTACTTTGAGATTATTAATTAAATCTACATTAATTTCAAGATTTTTATCTTTTAGTATATTTTTTAGTAGCTTCACTTCTTTATTAATATTCTTTAGTTTTATACCAGTCATGTATATTTGTTTAATTTCCAGAATTGTGATTTTATCAATTAGTTCTCCTATGGAGATAGGAGCAAAGATAGAAGATAAGCATTTAACTTTTGAACTCATACTTTTACCTCAATTTCTTTTTTAATTGTGTTTGATACTTTCTCCATAACTTTATGCCAGTTATCTGGTTCGCTTTGTCTAAATAATCTCATTGAAGGATACCAAAAGGTGCTATCTCCTACCAGTCCCCATGTCCAATAGGGTATGTCTTGTAGAAGTACCCAAACTTTTTTACCCATTCCTCCTGCTAAATGAGCTATAGATGTATCGGAAGTGATAATTAAATCACAGTTCTCAATGATAGCAGCATTTTCAAGAAAATCCCAAGTGGAATCAATTTGATTTTGGCATTTAATAAATTTATCTTTAAAAGAGCAATGCTCTAGTTGTTCTGACCCAAATCCTTTTTGTAAAGATAAAAATTTGAAATTATTATTTCTAGCAAGAATTGAAAAAGTTTCTAGAGGTAATGAGCGACCTTTGAGATAATTTATTTCTGTTTCTTTATTCCCTTGCCAATTAATACCAATGATTGGTCTTTTTTCTTTTGAAAGTATAGCATTCCATTTTTTATTTAGTTCATTTGTTGAATAGATATAAGGTCCTGTTATGATTGTATTATTTGATCTTACCTGTAAATATTTCGGTAAAGATAAGAGTGGTATCCATTGGCCTTCTAAAACTGTAGTTGTTTGTTCCGGGTTTAATGGATTTTCATGAATGCCTGATGATTTAATTAAGGGATGTAGTTTTTCTTGAGCAGAAAAAGCAACGTCAATTCCTTGATTCTTGAGATATGGTACATAGCGCATATATTGAAGCGTATCACCTAACCCTTGTTCGCTTATCACTAAAAGCTTATCTCCTTTTTTTAATTTCTCATAATCCAGTCTTTTTAGTTTTGTTTGACCATATGTTTTAGCAGGCTTCTTGGTTTTAAATCTAAATTCATAATTTTCCAAGCCAGATTGATAATTACCTTTTATAAGTTCTACTAGTGATAGGTTAAAATAAGCATCTGCAAAACTAGGTTTAAGTTTAATTGCTTTGCGGTAAGAAAATTCTGCATCTTTCAAATTACCAAGATTACGTAGTACATTACCAAGATTTAAGTGAGCAATTGCGTAATCAGGTTTAAGTTTTATTGCATTGCGTATAGAAATTTCTGCATCTTTTAAATTACCAAGATCACTTAGTACATTCCCAAGATTAGAGTGAGCAATTGCGTAATCAGGTTTAAGTTGAATCGCTTTGCGGTAAGAAAATTCTGCATCTTTTAAATTCCCAAGATCACTTAGTACATTCCCAAGATTAGAATGAGCAATTGCTAAATCAGGTTTAAGTTGAATCGCTTTGCGGTAAGAAAATACTGCTTCTTTTAATTTTCCAAGATTACATAATATATTCCCCAGATTGTAATGAGCAAAAGTGAAATTAGGATTAAGTTCAATTGCTTTGCGAGTAGATGATTCAGCACCTTTTAATCTACCAAGATCGCATAATATTCTTCCCAAATTGTAATAAGCATCAACGAAATCAGGATTTAGTTGAATTGCTTTGCGATATGACAATTCAGCATCTTTTAATCTACCAAGATCACATAATATTCTCCCTAAATTTAAATAAGCATTTGCGTAATTAGAGTTTAATTTAATTGCTCTGCGAGTCGATGATTCAGCATCTTTTAATTTGCCTATGTCGTATAAAAGGTTCCCAAGATTGTAGTGAGCATTGGCGTAATTTGGATTTATTTCAATTGCCTTGCGGTATAACAATTCAGCATCTTTTAATTTGCCAAGATTGTTTAATATAATTCCATAATTGGAAAAAACTCTGTGATCTCTGAATCCCCTGTCTATGCAATTTTGATAATATTTTGTTGCCTCAGGAATATTTCCTTTCAAATGTAATGTAATCGCTTGATTGATTATTTGTTCTTCAGAATTTTTGTTATCCTTTAGAGTTTTATATTTATATTTATTACACTCTCCAAAACCTTTCATTCTTGGGAAATTCCAACCAACTTTATTATAACTATAGTGCTGCTTAAAACAAATTAAATGTTTTTCTGATTACCATTTGAGTTACTGATCTTAACTATTGGCAACTAATAAGGAAATTAAATAATGACGATTCAGATCTTAAATAATTTTTGTTACTTTCTAAAATTAGTAGGTTAAGAGATAATAAAAATAAAAAAATCTTAAATCTTTAATAATAAGAAATTTTTAAATGGTTAATTTTAAAATTAATGGAAGTAGCTTTGAATTATCATGCTCAGAGAAGGTAAATGTACCTTTAATGGTTTGTTCGCATGAAAGAAGTGGAACACATTTCATGATGAATTCAATTGCTAAATGCAGCAATTATACTTCAAACCCGTTTTTGAATTTTGATTATTTGCCTTTAGGTTCTTTAATAAATTTTTTTTCAGAGGAAAGTGTCCGAACTTTCTTAAACTCTTTAAACAATATAAAATTAAATAATTCAATAAATTACTGCACTAATAGTATTATTAAATCTCATTTCCCCCTATCACTTTTAGGAAATAATGAAGAAAATCTTTGTAAGGTAATTTATATTTATAGAAATCCAGAGGAAGTATTTTTATCATACTGGAAGTTTTTACATAGATGGGATTGGTTTGAAGGTCCGAAGTTAAATTCACCTGTTGAACTTATGAAGATCAATCCAAAAGGTCAGTCTCAGAGATATCAAATTGAAAACTGTAAAAATTACTTTGAAAGATGGGCATTGCACATATTAAATGCAAAAAAAGTACAATGCTGTTACAAAAATATGGTAATGGTAAATTATTCTGAATTGGAGAATAATTTTAGAGAAACAATTATAACTGTATGTAATCAATTGGGAATTGATGTTATATCTTCCCCTTCAAAGCCCAATAAAGAAAAATTCATTCATGGTAAAGAAATTGCAATTAGTTATAAAGAAAAACAACTTATGAAACGTTACATTAGTAAAGAGATTCAAAAATTTCCTGATTTACCAAGTGATCTTAAAGCTTTATTTAAATAATTATAAAAAGTTCAAGATATAAATTAAACAATTTTTACTTGCACTTCTTAAAATAACCTTTTACCCAATTTAGACTTTTAACTTTTTAAGATACTAAAAGTTTAGACTTTAATAAAATGATTGATAAAAAAGAAGACAATATTAGAAGCGAAAGCTTTTACCCAGAGAGTAATAATTATCATAATCAGGACAATACTCCTGGAGAGAATTTACTTTCAGAAGATCAAATATCTAAAAATACTAAATTTGAATGGCCTAATAGCTATTGGTTTATTGCGGAAAGAACAAATGGAAGACTTGCAATGATAGGCTTCATGGCTGTCATTATTAACTACACGTTATTTGGATGGATAGCATATCCAATCCTTTAAGTATTAATTATGGAATTTATAAATGAGCTTTGGCAGAATCAACCAATTACAGTTATGGGAATAGGTGTAGCAATATCTGTATTATTAGGAATTTATATATCTTTACTCCAAACATATCAATAAATTAATTAATTATTTTTTTAATTTTTTCTAGATTCCATTTATCAAATATTAATTTCATTTCTCTTTCGTAGTATCTTACTTTCTTTGCGAAAGGTAGTTGTTGAATAATTATCCCAAAGGGAAATTTAAAAAAAGAAGAAACATAAATAATATAAAACTCGACGAATGAAGGTTTGGGAGGAAGAGGTAAATTTTTTAAATATGCCCAATCAATGCATGGTTTTAGTTGCTTATCACTAGCAGCAATATTTTTTCTACATCTCCAGTAAGAGAATAGATAGACGCAAATGAAGAAAGGTATAGGGAGAAATCGCAACATTAAATATCAATATTTAATAGCCATCTGCTAATAAGGATAGCAACCAAATCAATTTATCTATATAAGTTAGGCTTATATCCTAAAAAATTCAATAAAATTCCATAAAGTCTAGGGAAAAACTATAAGAAAACCCCCTAAAAAGGAGGTCATTTTCCCTAGTTTTTCCCTAAGTCAAATTAGGCAATCACTGAAAAGCTAGTCGGACCACCAGGATTCGAACCTGCGACCTAGTGCTCCCAAAGCACTTAACAGCTCTAGTGCACCACTAGGTTCTCAAGCTATGACTATTTTTTTGGTTAGTTCTGCGTAGTTTGACCTGAGAATTTAAGTAACATTTGTCCACTTTTTCAAAATCACGTGGAGCTTTCCCCTCTTTTTTTTGTCATTGCATAATTTCTAACAACTGGTAATTTTAGTTGGCTTTAATAAGTTCAAATGCAAGATCAAAGAATTGAAAAGATAGCAGCAGTCGCAGTAAACATAACTAAGGTTCTGGCAATAATTTATTTTGGCTTAGTAGAAGTATTTAAAATAGGTAAATTAACTAGAAAGATATTAGTTACTGAATCTAATAATTCTCAAAAATGGGCTTCAAAAACTTATTCAATTTTAAAAATACGACAAGCTAGACAAAAACTAGCAGCATAAAAAATTAGTTATTTTTAAGCCGCATCATATTCATCCCTATCTTCAAGCTCTCTCATAAATCTTTTATCTAATAAGTAGTTGTCTATAAGCTCTGATGCCATCAGTATCTCAGCAGCAGGTTCTTGTACATCTTTGTCTAATAAGTAATTGTCTATAAGCTCTAGATTGTTATTTTCTTTAGGAAATTTTCTTTTCTCGCTGTCTAATAGCTCTCTTATGTAGTTATATACAAGCTCTTGATCGTATCCACTTTCTCTAATTTCTCTCAACATTTCGTCTGGAATTTCCATAATCGTCAACCCCAAATTAAAGCCTATATACGCATACTTACGAAAAAATAAGGAAAAAGCAAGAAAATTACCGTTAAGCATAATTGAAGTTGTCCACTATCTGTCCACTTTAGGAGTGGACAAATATTTTCAATAAAAAAGCGAGTTGGGAGACTCGCTAGTATGACTTGGTTTTAAATGGTCGGGGCGACAGGATTCGAACCTGCGACCTAGTGCTCCCAAAGCACTTGTATGTAAAAATGAAAAAATCATAAGAATGCTGATGATAACAAGGCTTATCTATTGTATTGGAACGTATTTGAGTTTCAAAATTATGCTTTGCGATCTCAATTAATAGCATGATATTGTCGCCTAGCTCCCCCTCTAGCTCCCCCCTTTACACCCGAGTGCCTTCTTGTAGTTATTAACTCAAAAAATAATTGACAGTCGCTATTGAATTCCAAGAAGAAAGAATTAATGCTTTGGAAGGTAAAAGAATTATTGATATAGAAGCTGAGTGAAGTTATCTTTTTTAAATAATAATTATGAATATGATTATCATTTTTAAATTTTGATATATAATATATTTTTTAATTAAATAAAAATGATAATCGTTTTTTATTTTAATTTTATAAAATGTATAACTAAATACTACTATTGATTTTTAGTCATATCTTGTTTATATTTAGAAATAAATTTTTAAATTATGGTTATTACTTTTACAAAACATTTATTAACAGATAGTTTGATTTTAAACGAGAAAGAAGTTTGTCCAGGTTGTGGTTGTGTTTGTCCTTGCGAATGTGCAGATTGTGAAGAATGTTCACCATGCAAAGATCATTAATTTAAATAGAAAAAAGAATTCTAAAAATTTTTTTCATAAGAACTTAAGAGTCTCTTTAATAATCTTCCCTGTATGTTTGTTTTTTATTAGTATCTATAGTCCAGTATTTGCTCATCATCCATTTGGTATGGGTGAGAGTTCCACATTAACTTCCTGGCAGGGATTTATCAGTGGTATCGGTCATCCCTTATTAGGTCCAGACCATTTCCTTTTTATTTTGACAATAAGTCTTATTGGATTGAGATTCCC
>CABZLA010000024.1 GCA_902526435.1 uncultured Prochlorococcus sp.
CTAATGCTGCTAAACAAACCAATCTCGATTTAGAAAAACTTCTTGATGAAGTTATAAATCTTCTATTTTCTCCAAGAGGTGGATTTCTAAGAGATGAAATTATTAATGGTTTAACTAGTCAAATAGACTTGATAGGTTTAAATTTATTAAAAAGCGTGAATAATTACCTTCCGAAATCAATTAAATTGAATATTGCTAAAAACAATAACAATATAAATGATTTAATATTCTCCATCGAACCTTTCAATAACTTTTTAGAGATCATACAAAAGATACCAGGCTTTTCTATTGATATCTTTTTAAAAAGATTGCCAAGACTTATAAATGAGCCGTATACAAAAGAAATGAGTTTTAAAATAGCTAAAAAAGTGACAGAAAAAGGTGTAGTTAGACTTGTAAAAATTGCTGCTGGTTCAACAATATAGATGAATTTTTCAAAAAGTTTAATTCCTAAAATTTTTTTAATATTATTTACTAATCAGATTTTTTTTGATGCTCCTAAATCACACTCTGCGGAAAAAATTAAAATTACGTACAGTATTTTTTCAAGAACAGTAACTGTCGATTCTTTAAAAACTTTCGCTGAAAACGGTAATTCATCAAAATCATTAAGAGGAATTTTAAATGCAACTGGTTCTTCGGATGAAAAGATTCGATCAGTATTGAATAACAATTTTGAAATACCTATAACTATTGCAAGTAAATTAGTATATTCAGAAATAGGTAATGTCTTTTTAAATAGACTTTCGTCTATACTGCACACCCCTAACACAAATGATGAAAGAACAGGTATGTTAGCCTTAAGATCTAGTGTCATAAAAGGCTTATATACTGGGAACGGAACAATAAATCTTGTGAGTTTTTTTGAAAGTTATCCAACTAAAACTGTTATTTTGAACGTAAACGCTTTAAGTAAAGTTATGAATAAAGTACAATCAATATCAGAATTATTAGATTTCTTCACTAGCAAACCCTTAGAAAAAATCAAAAACAATTAAGTAACTATGTCAATATTAAATAAAATTAAAAATAAATTTTCTTTTAATTACAGTAAAAAAAGATGGCCGGGATTAATCAATGCATATAAACAATATCTACCCGTATCATCTAAGACTCCCATCATATCTTTAAATGAAGGGAATACTCCTCTCATTTTCAGCAAAACTATTAGTGATTTAATTGGAAACGATACTAAAGTTTATTTAAAATATGATGGTCTTAACCCTACTGGTTCTTTCAAAGACAGGGGAATGACGATGGCGATAAGTAAATCAAAAGAAGAAGGACGTGAAGCAGTAATATGCGCTAGTACAGGAAATACTTCTGCAGCTGCAGCCGCTTATGCTTCAAGAGGTGGTTTAAAGTCATATGTGTTAATTCCAGATGGATTTGTAGCTCAAGGAAAACTTGCTCAGGCTTTAATGTATGGAGCAGAAATTATATCCATACAAGGTAATTTTGATAAAGCTTTAGAGATTGTCAGAAAATTGTCTTCCGAATATCCGATAAATCTTGTAAATTCTGTTAATCCTTACCGAATACAGGGTCAAAAAACTGCAGCATTTGAAATAATAGACGACTTAGGTATTGCACCTGATTGGTTATGTATACCTATGGGAAATGCTGGTAACATAACCGCTTATTGGTTAGGTTTTAAAGAATATGCAAAAATTAAGAAAAATTTAAAATTGCCACTAATGATGGGATTTCAATCTGAAGGATCTGCACCTTTAGTGAAAAATATTATAGTTCAAGATCCTGAAACAATTGCGACAGCTATTCGAATTGGAAATCCTGTAAATAGAGATAAAGCAAAGATCGTTAAAAAAGAAAGCAAAGGAGATTTTCAATCTATAACTGACATAGAGATTATTGAAGCTTATAAAATGCTTGCAAAAGAAGGCATTTTTTGTGAACCAGCAAGTGCAGCTTCAGTAGCGGGACTTATTAAAAATAAAAACCGAATAAAAAAAGAATCAACAATAGTTTGTGTTTTGACAGGTAATGGTTTAAAAGATCCAGATTGTGCGATTAAAAATAATGATGCTATATTCCAGAAAAATGTTGAACCATCGTTAAAAAACATAACAAAAATTTTGGGCTACTAGTTAAGCCAAAAAAAAAAGTGACTGTGGAAAAAATTTAAAACTTGCAAAAAACTGTTAAATAACTATCGAAATCAAAACAAAAATGTTGATAATTTTAAAAAACAATTTTATTAATTCACATCTATCAACATTTGTAATTCTTTTTCCACCATTTTGTTTTTGTTAATCATCAAGCAAAGCAATCAATTTTGGCTATTTTCCACAGTTTCCACAATCACTACTACTACTATATAAATTCATAATAAGAAAAAATTTATTAGAAGAATTTATGACTTATTAAAAAAATTTTTAATTGCAATAATTAAGAAAATGGCTTTAGTATATAAGTAAAGTTATGAATTCAGATGGAGATTGTTTGTAATCAAAATGAATTTAATTATGCTATTCAATTAGTAAGTAAAGCAGTTGCTTCAAGACCTACTCATCCAATCCTTGCAAATTTACTTCTAACAGCTGATCAAGGTACTAATAAGATTAGTTTAACTGGATTTGATTTGAATCTAGGAATACAAACATCATTTGATGCGACTGTAAACAAAAGTGGAGCAATTACCGTTCCATCAAAACTTTTGTCTGAAATAATTAATAAACTACCAAGTGAAATACCTGTTTCTATTGATGTTGATGAGAGTTCTGATAATATTTTGATTAAAAGTGATAGGGGTTCTTTTAATATTAAAGGTATTCCATCTGATGATTACCCAAGTCTACCGTTTGTGGAAAGTGGTACATCTTTGAATATTGATCCAAGTTCTTTCTTAAAAGCTTTAAAGTTAACTATATTCGCTAGTAGTAATGATGATTCTAAGCAATTACTCACCGGGGTAAATTTTACATTTAATTTAAAATATTTGGAATCTGCTGCAACAGATGGGCATAGATTAGCGGTTGTATTGGTTGATAATAAGGAAAATTTTGAAGAAAAAGAAGATTTCGTTTCTAATGAAGAAAACTTATCAGTTACGATTCCAACGAGATCTTTAAGAGAAATTGAAAAGCTTGTTAACCTTAGAAGTTCTGAAAATTCAATTAAACTTTTCTATGACAAAGGTCAAGTTGTATTTATCTCTACAAATCAAATAATTACTACAAGAACTCTTGAAGGTTCTTACCCAAATTATTCTCAATTAATACCGGATAATTTCACGAAAATTTTTACATTTAATACAAAAGAAATAATCGAATCACTTGAAAGAATAGCAGTTTTAGCAGATCAACAAAGTAGCGTTGTGAAGATTAAACTTAATGAAAAAGATTTGGCAATGGTCAGTGCGGATGCTCAAGATATAGGAAATGCTAGTGAATTAGTTCCTGTATCTTTTGATTTTGATCAATTTGATATAGCTTTTAATGTAAGGTATTTATTAGAGGGTTTAAAAGTTATATCAAGTGAAAAAGTAATTTTTAAATGTAACCTTCCTACTACACCCGCTGTTCTAGTTCCAGAAGATAATATTAATTCTTTTACATATTTAGTCATGCCTGTTCAAGTTCGTTCTTAAGTTGAAATTACCAAAAGAATTTTTATTAAGTGAATTATTAAAATATAATGTAAAAGGTAATGCTACTTTAAATTACGGTAATGGCGAAAATGTTTGGATGCATCCACCTGTTCATAGGATCTTAGGTTGGTATTCACGTCCCTCGAATTTTGATTTAAAAAGAAATGTATGGAAATTAAATCAGATTAGTCAAATAATAGATAATGATATTTTTGTAAAAGGAGATCCTGCAATTTCAGACCTTGCTACATTAAATAGATTTCCTAACCTAATAGAAGCTAGTTTAGTTAATTCAGAGGGTTCAAAAATAGGAGTTATTGCAGATTTCTTATTCGAAATGAAAACTGGAAATATAAAGTTTTATTTGATTTCTCGTTCTAACCCAAAGATTCCAGGATCAAGCAGATGGAAATTAAGTTTAGAGAATATTGTTGATCAGCAACCAGGTTTGGTTTTTTGTTCTTGTGCCTCTCTAGATGATTTTCCTTTAATAAAATCAAGTATTAAATATGAATTTTTAAAAAAAGGAAAGAAAATAATTGATCGTTTTGATGATATGAAAAATACCGCAACAAATAGATTAGAAGATTGGCTTGAAGAAGATGAAGATATAAACCAAAAATCAGAATTTAATCGGAATAGTTTTTATAATGAAGAAGAGCAAGTAAGATCTTTCAGAAATAAAAGAGAAGATGACCCTTGGATTTGACTAATGATAGATTTATTAAATAACGATATCTATGATGTTAATGAATCACTTAAGGTTGAAAATTTAACTCATGATGATTATGAAGAGATATGCAAAAGATTAGGAAGAAAACCTAATAGAACAGAATTGGGAATGTTTGGAGTAATGTGGTCTGAGCATTGCTGTTATAGAAACTCAAAACCATTACTAGCTAAATTTCCCACTACTGGGAAAAAAGTATTAGTTGGTCCAGGAGAAAACGCAGGTGTTATTGACGTAGGAAATGATCAGAAACTTGTTTTTAAAATTGAAAGTCATAATCACCCTTCTGCTATTGAACCTTTTCAAGGAGCTGCAACAGGAGTGGGCGGTATATTAAGAGATATTTTTACAATGGGTGCGAGACCTATAGCAGTTTTGAATTCTTTAAGATTTGGCAATCTTGATAAATCATCTAATATTTCTCTACTTCGAGGAGTTGTTGCGGGTATATCTCATTATGGTAATTGTGTTGGTGTTCCTACTGTCGGTGGAGAAATAGATTTTGATGATAGTTATTCTGGAAATCCTTTAGTAAATGTTATGGCTTTAGGTCTATTAGAAACTGATGAAATTGTTTGTTCAGGAGCAAAAGAAGTAGGTTCTCCTGTTTTATATGTAGGAAATACCACAGGAAAGGACGGAGTAGGAGGTGCTAGTTTTGCTAGTTCAGAATTAACTAGTAATTCTTTGGATAATAGACCTGCAGTACAAGTTGGTGACCCATTCATTGAAAAAAGTCTTATTGAAGCTTGTTTAGATGCTTTTAAAACAGGCGATGTACTTGCTGCTCAAGACATGGGAGCTGCGGGATTAACTTGTAGTAGTGCAGAAATGGCTGCAAATGGGAGTTTAGGTATTTCAATTAACCTAGATTTAGTACCTGCAAGAGAGAATGATATGTCTGCTTACCAATACTTGTTATCTGAATCCCAAGAGAGAATGTTGATGGTTGTTAAAGAAGAAAAGTTAAATACTCTTATTAATCAATTTAAAAAGTGGGGACTTTTTGCAAATGTTATTGGTGAAGTAATATCCAAAAGAGAGGTTATTATCTCTCAAAAAAATCAAATAGTTGCTCAAATTCCTACTTCTGCTTTATCTGATGAAACTCCAATCAATATCCATAATATTATTAAGGAGCCTCCTTATTATTTATTAAAGAAATGGGAATGGACAGAAGAAGAATTGCCAGTTATTACCGAAAACAAAGTTCTTTCTTTAAAAGACCAAAAAAAATATTCATTTTCTGAAATTATTTTAAAACTTTTATCTAATCCCTCAATTGCTTCTAAAAGTTGGGTGTATCAACAATACGATTCTCAAGTACAAGCAAATACTGTATTTAAACCAGGAGAGGCAGATGCAGCGTTAATAAGACTTAGACGTCAAGACGAGAAAAATAAGAATAATGAATTTTCTGGTGTTGCTGCTTCTGTAGATTGTAATAGTAGATGGGTTTTATTAGATCCACATAGAGGAAGCATTGCAGCAGTTGCAGAATCTGCAAGAAATGTAAGTTGTGTTGGTGCAGAGCCAATAGCAATAACCAATAATTTAAATTTTTCATCACCTGATACTGAAATAGGATATTGGCAACTTTCATCAGCATGTGAAGGGATTTCCAAGGCTTGTATTGCTTTAGAAACTCCTGTTACAGGAGGAAACGTTTCTTTATATAATGAATCAAAAAATCAAAACAATCAAGTCACTCCAATTAATCCCACTCCTGTCATTGGAATGGTAGGGACAATAAAAAATGTAGATAAAGCTATTAGTTCAGGATGGAAGAATATAAATGATCAAATTTGGATAATTGGTTCAAATGCTTCTGAATCTTCAATTGGCGCAAGTTCTTATTTAGAATATTTTCATAATTTAGTAACAGGAAGACCTCCTAAAATTCATCTACAAGATGAAAAATATTGTCAAAGTTTTTTAAGGGATTCAATTATTAAAAATTATATTGCCTCGTCTCATGATGTTAGTGATGGAGGTTTAGCTGTCGCTTTATCAGAATGTTGTATCTTGTCTTCTAAGGGAGCTTATATTCAATTACAAGAAAAAGATACACGTTTAGATAATTTATTGTTTAGCGAGGGGGGATCAAGAATAATATTTTCACTCAACAAAAAAGAAGAACAAAATTTTTTAAAATTTCTTGAAATTAAGAGTAAAGATTTTGGAAGAAACGTGTACGTTAAAAAAATTGGATTTGTTTCTGGAAAAAATCTTGATATAAATCTCCACGGTCAAACACTATGTAATTTGAGGGTTGATGAATTAACCGAAAAATTTAATAATAGTATTTCTAATTGTTTTAATAATGAATAAGAATATGGAATTACCTACAAATTTAGAAAATTAATTATGTGTGGAATTGTTGGAATCGTTTCTTTCGATGATGTAAATCAACAGATTTATGACAGTCTTTTGCTACTTCAGCACAGAGGCCAAGATTCTACCGGAATAGCTACAATGGAAAATACCGTTTTTCATATACACAAAGCTAAAGGACAAGTAAATACTGCTTATAGAACAAGAGATATGAGGAATTTAATAGGAAAAATTGGCTTAGGGCATGTTAGGTATGCAACTAAAGGTTCAGCAGAAAGTGTTGAAGAAGCACAACCTTTTTATGTCAATGCCCCTTATGGAATAGTTTTGATTCATAATGGAAATCTTACTAATACAAGAGACCTAGAGAAACAATTATTTAATGTGGATAAACGCCATACAAATTCTTCAAGTGATACTGAAATGTTGTTAAACATATTCGCAACTGAATTACAAGAACAGATCTATAATCAAGATTTACAGCCAGATATTATTTTTAATGCAGTTAAAAACTTACATAAAAGAATTCAAGGTTCATATGCTTCAATTGCATTAATTTCAGGGCATGGCTTATTAGCTTTTAGAGATCCTTTTGGCATAAGACCTCTAGTACTTGGAAAAAGAATTTCTCTTACTACTCAAAAGGAAGAGTGGATGGTGGCAAGTGAGTCTTTAGTATTAGAAAATAATGATTATCAAGTTGTTAGAGATGTTGAGCCTGGCGAGGCAATTTTTATAACCCATAATGGTGAATTTTTTTCAAAGCAATGCTCAGAAAATCCAAGGTTATTTCCTTGTGCTTTTGAATATGTTTATTTAGCTAGGCCAGATTCAGTTATGAACGGAATCTCAGTTTATCAAGCACGTTTGAAAATGGGTGATTATTTAGCTGAAACAATTAAGGAAACAATATATTCTGGGGATGTCGACGTAGTAATGCCTATTCCTGATTCTTCACGTCCTGCAGCAATGCAAGTTGCCAGGCAGTTGGGGATAGAGTATAGAGAAGGGTTTTTTAAAAACAGATATGTTGGAAGAACTTTCATAATGCCTGGCCAACAAAAACGTAAACAATCTGTAAGGCAAAAGTTGAATGCTATGAGTACAGAATTTAAAAACAAAAATGTTTTGATAGTCGATGATTCTATAGTTAGAGGTACGACATCAAAAGAAATTGTGCAAATGGCTAAAGATGCTGGTGCAAATAAAGTTTTTTTTACTTCCGCAGCTCCTCCAGTTAGATATCCTCATGTTTATGGAATTAATATGCCTAATAGGGATGAATTAATTGCTCATGATAGATCAATAATTGAAATAGCAGAAAAGCTTGAAATAGATCATCTTGTCTATCAAAGTGTTGATAACTTGAGAAAATCTATAATTAATGATTCATCCATTCAAGATTTAGAAATGAGTTGTTTTACTGGTTCTTATGTAACCGGGACGGTAAATCAAGAATATTTAAAATGGGTTGAGAATGAATATAATTCTTAAATGATATAATTTTCTAGTCGATAACAATTTTCAAGATATTCATCCTTTTCCATATTCAAAAAATCTATCTTAAGAATATTTCTGTCAGAATTATTATCTAATTTATTTAATTTTAATCTTGCAGATTTATTTTTATTTGTCTCAATATCGATATATTGGTTGCTAGATAGAACTGTTATAAAACGGTCATCCTTAAGTTGTATTTTCTCATTCACATAGCCTAATTTAGAATTATAAGAACTATATATATCATCAATTTTTAGTTTAAAAAATTTCCCTTTTTTAGAAATTAAATAAAGGATCTCTTTATCCTTACTTTTACAACAAGAAACTATCTGCTCTGTAGGTAAAAGATTAACCAATAATAGTCCTAGCGATTGTTTTGTACTTGGATTTAAGTTTTTATTAGATAAATCAAATTTAAAAAGCCTACCAATAGAAGTTAATATTACTAATTGTTGTTCTCCATTGCAAATAAATGAATCAATAATACTTGTAGAATTTTTTAATTTGGTAATTGAAAAAATCCTATTACTTTTTATCATATCTTCATCAAATAAAATTTTCTTAAATCTTCCATCAGAACTCAAAATGCATAAATAATTTTTTAATTTACTATCTAGATAATGAAAATTTACTATTTCTTTTGGGTCAATATTTCCTAAAACTTTTTTATCTATTTTATAATCAGCATTAATGTTTGATTTCCAATCGATTTGAAGAATTTTTCCGGAAGACGTAATTCCAATAATTTTTAAACTTTTATAAATTTTACATATAAACTTTTGAACATTTTTATTATCTATAAATTTATTTTCATGATCTAACAATTTTTTATAATTATTATGTATTATTTTTTTAAAATAAAATCTGTTATCTATTGATATTTTTGTTTCTTTGTTTATAAGATCTTCTAATATGTGATTATTTATAGTATCTATTTCTTTTTCTTGATTAATATCTTTTAAAATTTTTGTTTTTCTTTTTACATAAAATTTCTTTTTTAAACTTTTCAGTTCTTCAATTAAAGTCTCAAGCAATAATCTTCTGTTATTTAAAAGATTAATAAGATATTTTTTCTTTTCAAGTAGATCATTCATATCAATTTCTATTTGCTTCCTTTCCAAGGTTGTTAATTTTTTTAAAGGCATGCTTAATACCGCATCTGCTTGTTTTTCATTTAGTTTAATTTTGGACATTAATATTGTTTTGGCTTCAGTTGCATTTTCTGAGTTTTGAATAATCTCAATAATATCTTTTATATTTTTAGTTGCTATTGAAAACCCCTCTAATATTGTAAATTTTTCGGATGCGATTCTTAAAAAATAATTTGTTCTTTTTCTAATTGTTTCTTCTCTAAATTCTAGAAAATAATTCAGATATTTTCTTAGTGTAAGTTGAATAGGTTTACCGTTAACCAAAGCTAAAAATATTGCACCAAAATTAGATTGCAATGCTGTTTTTTTGAATAAATTTGATATCACAATTTCAGAATTTGAATCTTTTTTTAATTCAATAACTATTCTCATCCCGTCTCTATCACTTTCATCTCTTATATCAGATATTCCATCAATTTTTCCTAGATTTACTAATTCTGCAAGCTTTTCGATCCATCCTGCTTTACTTATTTGATAAGGTAGTTCCGAAATTATAAGTGCATTTCTTTTATGTTTTCCTTTCCCAAAATTAATTTCTTCATTTTTAATTACTCCTCTTACCGTTAAAGAGCCTCTTCCGCGTTGGTATACTTCATTCATTGCACTATTGCAAATTAATTCTCCTCCAGTTGGAAAATCAGGTCCTAATATAATTTTCGACAATCTTAAGTCGCTTATTTCTTTATCCTTAATTAAAGCAATTAAACCATCAACTATTTCACCAAGATTGTGTGGGGGGATATTTGTTGCCATACCAACAGCGATTCCTGAGGAACCATTTAATAATAAAAAGGGTAATTGTGCTGGCAGTATGTCTGGTTCTTGTTGTGAACCGTCAAAATTATTTGAGTAGCTTACTGTTTCAGATCCAATCTCTTGAAGGAAACATTCATGAGCTATTGGTGCTAATCGTGTTTCTGTATATCTCATTGCAGCTGGCGGATCATTATCTACAGATCCAAAATTCCCATGACCATCAAGAGTTGGATATTTTGTAGAAAAATCTTGAACTAATCTAACTAGTGCTTCGTAGACTGCTTGATCCCCGTGAGGATGGTATTTCCCTAGTACATCGCCCACAACTCTTGCACATTTTCTGAATGGTCTATCTGGAGTAAGTCCTAATTCATGCATTGCGAAAAGAATTCTTCTTTGAACTGGTTTCAGTCCATCTCTCGCATCAGGTAAAGCTCGTCCTATTATCACGCTCATTGCATATTCCAAATAGGAACGTTGCATTTCTTCCTGCAACGATATAGAAGTAAATTTTTCCTTAGTCATTTAATAGGAAATTTATAGAAAGCTTTCTTAAACTAAATTAAGATTAATAGGTAAATAAATATTTACCAGTATAAATAGTTAGGTAATTTATTTAATTTTTGTTTTAGCAACTAATATTTCTTTTTTAATTTGAGAATTTTCAAAAAGTTTTTCAGTAGAAATTTGTAGTTTTTCACCCCAAAGTTGTTCTGTTCTATAATTAAAGTCAACATAATTTGGGTCTTTATTTAAAGCTTTTTTTGCTAAAACGATTGCTTTATTAATGTCTTTATTTTTTAAACATGAGGCTAGTGCTAATAGTGGTTCTGCGTTTTTTTCAATTTCTATAGCTTTTTTAAAAGAGATAATAGAAAGATTAATTTTATTCAGTTCAAAATATGCTAAGCCTTGGTTGTTAATTGCTTGCCAAAAATCTCTTTTAATTTTTATTGCCTTATCAAACTCTTCTATGGCTTTTTCATATTTTTTTTCCATTAAATATATATTTCCTAATTGAAAAATTGCTTTAAAGTTTTCAGGAAGGATTTTAATTCCTGACATTAAAGAAATTTTTGCTTTTTTTATTTTTGATTGTTTTAAGTATATAGTACTTTTTGCAAAATATACTTCACCCATTTTGGGATTTATTTTCTGAGCATTATCTAGTGAAATTAATGCATCATCATATAATTTGTTGGCAATTTGTGTTTCAGCTAAAATAGACCATAATGTTTCATTTCCATTATCTATTCTTACAGCTAATTTTGCCAAATTGAGACTATCTTTGATTTGTCCAAAATATAGAAGTTGATAAGCTTCTTTCCCAATTGATAAACCTTGTTTTTGTAAGCTTTTACTTTCTGGCAAATAATAATATGGTATTAAAGCTTTTAAACTTTCAGCGATAAAAATATGGCTACTAACTATTAAAAAAAATAATATTTTTAGAAGAGACTTTTTCATTTTATTTATTTTTTAGCATTGCTTTTATATTTCTTTTCCACATCCATGGTTTTATTCTTTTTAATGTAGTTCCCTGAAGATTTTTTTTCCATTTTTCTTCATCCCAACTTAATGATTCAATATTTAGATTTTTAACCCATGATTTTGGATAAGCTTCAATGTTTTTATTGAAAGGCACTTTTTTATTCCAAGGACATACATCTTGGCAAATATCACAACCAGCAATCCATCCATTCAAATGTTTTTCAATATGTTTTGGAAAAGTTTCATTTCTATTTTCTAAAGTATGGTAAGCAATACATAGTTCAGAATTAATAACAAAAGGTTCTGTTATTGCATTTGTTGGACATTTTTCAATACATTTTTCACATACCCCACAGAGAGATTGGGATAAATTGTCAGGTGCAAAATCTTCTGAAAGAATTAAAAAACCCAAGGTAAGCCATGAACCAAAGTTTTTATTAATGAGATTACTATTTTTACCTATCCAACCAAGGCCTGCTTCTTCTGCCCATGCCTTTTCTAGAAGAGGAGATGTGTCAACGCAAATTTTCCACTTGCAATTTGGAACTTCAGTATTTATCCATTTACCTATTTTTTTCAACTTATTATTAATAAGTTTGTGATAATCTTCTCCTTGGCCAAATTTTCCAATTTTGAATTGTGCTTTTTCCTTGTGTTCTTCACTTAAATAATTAAAACCCACAGTTAAAACACTTTTAGCTCCATATAAGAGAGATTCTATACTTTGTCTTTTTTCGGTTTCCATCCATTTCATTTCAGAATGATAATTATTTGCTAACCATCTTTCTAATGCTTTAGTTCTTAGTTTTAGGCGAGAACTTCCTGGTATTGATGCTATTCCAGATACGGCAAAACCTTCGAATATTGCTCTTTTTTTTAGCTTATCACTGAATTCTTTTTTGTTTTGAATCATATTTCCCATACCTATATTATGAATTAGATTGAAATAAATAGTGTTTTAAACTTAGAAACTAATAAATAATTTAAATTTATTAAAAATAAATATATCCTTATCAAGGAAAACTAGCTAAATTGTTAGTAAAATGAATAAAATTAGGAACTTTAATTTTGGTTGAATCTACACAAAGTCAAGATTCGAACCTAGGAACTAGGCTCCAACAAGATTTAAAAAATGATCTGATAGCAGGGTTGTTAGTTGTTATTCCATTGGCAACCACCATTTGGCTTTCTTCTATTGTTAGTAAATTTGTACTTACATTAGTTACATCAGTCCCTAAACAATTAAATCCATTTATTACATTAAATCCTTTATTACAAGATTTAATTAATTTAACCTTAGGTTTAACAGTACCTTTATTGGCAATTTTGCTTATTGGGTTGATGGCGAGAAATTTCGTTGGGAGATGGTTGTTAGAATTTGGAGAGGGTACGTTATCAAAGATTCCAGTTGCAGGTGCAGTTTATAAAACACTTAAACAATTACTCGAAACTTTTTTAAGTAATAAATCCAATAGATTTAGAAGAGTTGTTTTAGTTGAGTATCCTAGAGAGGGTTTATTTAGTGTCGGTTTTGTAACTGGGGATGTTGGCCCATCACTTCAATCAGAATTAGATGAGAAATTATTAAGTGTTTTTATACCTACTGCTCCAAATCCAACGACAGGTTGGTATACATTAGTTCCTGAATCGTCTGTTAAAGATCTTGCTATTTCAGTTGAAGATGCATTTAGAACAATTATTTCTGTTGGTATTGTTAATCCTGATGAAAAAGATAATTCTTCAAATCCTACTTTTTCGAAATTATTTTCCCAATTAAGAGCTTCTACAAATACTTCATCCACGTAATTAATGCATAACAGATCCCTATCACGAGAATTGTCTTTACTTTCACTAGGTCTTATTAAAGATACGGGAGATTTAGAATTAAATAAAATTCAAATTGAAGAAATTTTTGAATCTGCTTTAGATTCTTTAATAAATCACTGTAGAGATGAATTAGATAACTGTGAAGCAAATTTAGAAAATGTATCCCAACATATTTTGGATAGTGAATTAAAGGAAGGCAGTAATTCTTCTTTTGCAAATGTTCGAGATGAACTCAAAAAAGCTTTTTATAAAATGGAATCAGTAATGAACTCACTTTCAGTTACTTTAGATTTCCCAAAATTGATTGTACTAAGTGACCAAGATGACATGAGAAAAGATGTAAATAATAGAATTTTAAGTATAATTAACAATCTACAATCTATAGATTCTGAAATTGATAAAGTAATGGAAGGATGGAGATTAAAAAGGTTACCTAGGGTTGATCGTGATATTTTACGCTTAGCTTATGTTGATATTAATTTTTTAGATACACCTGTTGCAGTTGCATGTGATGAGGCTGTAAATCTAGCAAACAAATATTGTGATATTCAAGGTAGAAAAATGATCAATGGGATTTTAAGGAGATTGCAAAGAGTTAAGGTGAAGTAATTATTTGATATAAATCAATAATTTTTTATAATTTAATTAAATACGATTTAAAAAATATTTATGACTAATAATGAATCCGATAGTTCTCGTGAATGGGCTTCGCAAGCTTATGCTTTGTTAAAACAAA
>CABZLA010000025.1 GCA_902526435.1 uncultured Prochlorococcus sp.
TTGCAATACTTATGATTAAATTAATTTCATTTATAAATTTTTGTCTACTTCCAAAAATGTGAAGACCAGTTCTTATTTGTGATTCTTTTAGTTCACATAGATATGAGTCAATTTTTTCAATTTTATTTGATTCGTCAAAAAATATAATATCTTTAAAATCGTTTTTAATAATTTCTAATATAGATTTTTCAATAATGTTTATTCGCTTAGAATTTAATAACTTAGCCTCATAGTATTCGTCTAAACATTGTTCTAAAATCGAGAGTTTTCCATACAAATCAGATCTATCTAAAGGAGGTGTTAGATGATCAATTATTGTTGCATGAGTTCGCCTTTTTGCTTGCGATCCTTCTCCTGGGTCATTAACAATAAATGGATATATATTTGGAATTGGTGGACAAATAATACTCGGGAAGCATTCATCACTAAGTCCTATAGATTTTCCTGGTAACCATTCAATAGTGCCATGTTTACCTATATGACAAATAGCATTCGAATCAAATTTACTTTCAATCCAATAATATTGGGCTAGATATCTATGGGGTGGTGGTAGATCTGGAGAATGTATATCTTTATTAGATTCAATATCGTAACCTCTTTGAGGCTGAATTAGTAAACATATTTTTCCAAATAAAAGACCATTAATCGAAAAACCTTGTTTTTCTAAATCTTGAGAATTAGATGGAATACCCCATCTATCAACGATAAGATTTTTAGGTTTAAGGGATAGTTTGTTCCAAAATTCTAAGTATTCATTTAATGATAAAAAATCAAGAGGTTTATTATTTTGAGATTCAATATCATTTGTTCTAGTTTTTATAAGTAACGAAATTAGTTCTGATGAATTTTTAGGTAATTCTCCAGAACCAAGATCATAACCTTCATCTTTTAACCAATAAAGAATATTAAGGACAGACTGCGGAGTATTTAAACCGACTCCATTTCCAATTCTTCCATTTTTTACAGGATAATTTGCAATTACTAATGATATCTTTTTATCAAAATTATTTAAATTATTTAGTCTTAGATAATTACTTGTAAGTTTTGTTATCCATTTAATATTTCCAAAATCAACTTTGTAACTTGTAATTTTGCTATATAAGGTTCTATTTACAGAAATAACCTCTTTAAAAGCACAAGGTTTTGTTGTAATTCGTCCATCAAATTCTGGAATAATTATTTGCATTAATAAATCTGTTGGATTCATTCCAGTTGATGAGTGCAACCAATTATTTCTGGATTTATTAGAAGAGAGTATTTGAAGGATTGGAAGATTAAGTGATTTAAAGATATTCAAATTATTATCTATATTTTCATTAGAACTATTAAGCGAGGAAGAAAAAGAGGTAGTTGTTATTAGTAGTCTTATATCTTCTTTTTTAAAAAGATTAATCAATTCCTTCTGAACATCATAATTTTTTAAAGTTGAAATAAATACTGTTTTAGGTGACAAACCATTACTCCTTAGTTGAGATATTAATTCATTTGATAATTCAATTTCATTAGCTAAAAACAATGATTTATAAGAAATTATTCCAACCTTTAATCCTTTTTCATTTTTCCAATCATATTGATAAGGATCTGGATAGCTGACGTTAGAGATATATTTTTTTGGAATATTAGTTTCATTAGATGATAGATAACTTAAACAATAAAGAAATCTTCGATAATTCTCCTTTCCTCCTGACTTAAGAAGCTTACTAATTTTTAATGAAGTATCTAAATCTACGCTACTTAATTCATTTAGTGATAAATCCTCTTCATCAGTTCCAGAAAGAATTAAAAGAGTCCTATTAAGATTTACTTCTTTCCATTTTATTAATTGTTCAAGTCCATAACTCCATGTCCCTTTATCACCAAACAATCTTAAAACAACTATTTTTGCATAATTTATTGTTTTTAAAAAATAATTATCTATTTGTGCGAATGTATTTAGGTTTGAAATTTCTAATGCTCTAAAATTATCCTGGAATAAAAGAAATTCTTTATCTTCAATTAAATCAGAAATTATATTAATATCAGCTTTTACGCTTGTGATAAATATAAAATCAGCTTTAGGATGTTCAATTAAATCAACGTTATTATTTTCATTTCCAGCAATATTTAATATCCTATGCATTTATATATAACAATTAGGTTTAGAATACTTAAGTAAGTTAGAACAATTTTAACTCATTTCTAAAATAAAATATGCAAGAATTTCTTCCATATGCCTGGTTTGAAGGTAAGTGTGTACCCTTTAAAGATGCAAAAGTCTCAATAGCAACTCATGCACTTCATTATGGAACAGCAGCCTTTGGAGGAATGAGAGCTATTCCAAATCCATCTAATAAGGATGAATTTCTTTTATTTAGAACAGATAAACACATAAAAAGGTTATCTCAAAGTGCAAGATTGCTTTTAACAGAAATATCTGAAGAATATATATTTAATGCACTAAAAACAATATTAAAAAAAAATAAACCTACAAAACCGATCTATATAAGGCCTTTTGTTTATACAAGTGATTTAGGTATCGCTCCAAGATTACATAATATAGAAACTGATTTCTTCATTTATTGTATTGAACTAGGAGACTATTTATCTCCCGATGGTGTGTCTTGTAGGATGAGTAGTTGGACAAGACAAGAAGATAGATCTCTACCTTTAAGAGGTAAGATAAGTGGTGCCTACATTACCAGTTCATTAGCCAAAACAGAGGCTAGTTTATCAGGATTTGACGAAGCATTGCTGTTAAATTCTAGTGGTAAAGTAAGTGAAGCTAGTGGAATGAACTTATTTATAGTAAGAAATGGTGAACTGATTACTCCAGGAGTTGATCAAGACATCCTAGAAGGAATTACTAGAGCTAGTGTTATTGAATTGGCGAAATCTTTTGGTATAAATGTTATTGAAAGACCTGTTGATAAAACAGAATTACTTATTGCTGATGAAGTATTTCTAACTGGTACAGCAGCTAAAATTACACCTGTAAAGCAAATAGAATCAACAAATATTAATAATGATCGTCCCATAATGAAAAAATTGAAAAATAAGCTTATCGAAATAACGGAAGGCCGTTCACAAGACTATGATGATTGGATAACACGTATTGATATTAGTTAATTTTTATTTTTTTTCTTTTAAATTATGGTTTCATTTAGAAATTATTTAAATAGAGATGATAAACCAATTATTATTTTCGATGGTGGGACAGGTACCTCTTTTCAAAATTTAAATTTATCATCACATGATTTTGGTGGAGATGATTTAGAGGGTTGCAATGAAAACTTAGTCCTATCCTCTCCTAATACTGTTGAACAAGTACATAATTCATTTCTTGAAGCAGGTTGTCATGTAATTGAAACCAATACATTTGGTGCTTCATCTATTGTTTTAGACGAATATAGTATTTCTAATAAAGCTTATGAAATCAATAAAAAAGCAGCTCAGATAGCTAAAAAATGTGCAAATTTATTTTCATCTATTAATACTCCTAGATTTGTCGCTGGATCAATTGGGCCAACAACAAAATTACCAACATTAGGTCATATTAGTTTTGATAAGCTTAAAGATTCATATGAAGAACAAATAAATGGTCTAATTGACGGAGGTATTGACCTTCTATTGATTGAAACATGCCAAGATGTTTTACAAATAAAATCAGCATTATCTGCTTCTCAAGAAGTTATTAAAAACAGGAATATTGAATTACCAATAATGATATCCATAACTATGGAAACCACAGGCACGATGCTTGTCGGTTCAGATATAGGCTCTGCATTAACAATATTAGAGCCATACAATATTGATATTCTGGGACTGAATTGTGCAACTGGCCCAGTTCAAATGAAAGAACATATTAAGTATTTAGCTGAAAATTCACCTTTTGCAATTAGTTGTATACCTAATGCAGGATTACCTGAAAATATAGGAGGTGTTGCTCACTATAAATTAACTCCATTGGAGTTGAAAATGCAGTTAATGAACTTTATTTATGATTTTAACGTACAACTTATTGGCGGATGTTGTGGTACTACTCCTGAACATATCAAGCATTTATCATCAATCATTGAGGAAATAGTTGATAAAAAAATAAATAAAAGACTTCCTACTGTAAAAACAAATTTTGTTCCTTCAGCAGCTTCTATATATAACGCAGTTCCATATAAACAAGATAACTCAATATTAATAGTTGGAGAGCGTTTAAATGCTAGTGGATCAAAAAAAGTAAGGGAATTACTAAATGAAGATGATTGGGACGGCTTGGTATCAATTGCTAAACAACAGCAAAAAGAAAATGCTCACATACTAGATGTCAATGTTGATTATGTAGGAAGAGATGGAGTTAAAGATATGAAAGAAATTACCTCAAGATTAGTTACAAATATAAATCTTCCATTAATGATAGATTCAACAGAAGCAGATAAAATGGAAAGTGGATTAAAAACTGTAGGAGGAAAATGCATAATAAATTCAACAAACTACGAAGATGGAGATAACAGATTTAATCAGGTCTTAAAACTTGCATTAGATTATGGTGCTGGAATAGTAATTGGAACTATTGATGAAGAAGGAATGGCAAGAACATCACAGAAAAAATATGACATTGCAAAAAGAGCATTAATTAAAACTAGATCAAGTGGCCTCGCTGATTATGAGATATTTTTTGATCCTTTAGCATTGCCAATATCTACTGGAATTGAAGAAGATAGATTAAATGCTAAAGCAACTATTGAAGCTATATCAAAAATAAGAAAAAGCTTTCCAGATATTCATATTATTTTAGGGATATCTAATATTAGTTTCGGGCTTTCACCATTATCAAGAATTAATCTAAATTCAATATTTCTCGATGAATGTATAAAGGCAGGATTAGATTCAGCGATTATTGCACCAAATAAAATATTGCCTCTTTCAAAAATATCTGCTGAAACAAAAAAATTATGTTTAGATTTAATTTATGACAGAAGAAATTTCGAAAATGAAATATGTATATATGATCCATTAGTTGAACTAACAAAAGCATTCCAAGATATAACAATCAGTGACTTTAAAAAAGCATCTACTTCAAACAAAAACCTCACCTTAGAAGAAAAACTTAAAAACCATATTGTAGATGGGGAAAAAATAGGTTTAGAAGAACAATTAAATAATGCGCTTAAAAAATACAAACCACTTGAAATAATTAATACTTATTTATTAGATGGAATGAAAGTAGTCGGTGAACTATTTGGATCCGGCCAAATGCAATTACCTTTTGTATTGCAATCAGCGGAAACAATGAAATTTGCTGTTTCAGTGCTTGAACCACATATGGAAACAGTAGATGAAAAAATATCTAACGGAAAATTACTAATAGCAACTGTTAAAGGAGATGTTCATGATATAGGTAAAAATTTAGTTGATATAATTCTCTCAAATAATGGTTTTGATGTAATCAACCTTGGAATTAAGCAAGATGTTTCAGCGATTATTGATGCACAAAAAAAACATAAAGCAGACTGTATTGCTATGAGTGGTTTACTTGTTAAATCTACAGCATTTATGAAGGATAATTTAGAAGCATTTAACAATGCTGAAATTAATGTTCCAGTTATTCTTGGAGGTGCAGCATTAACTCCAAAATTTGTGAATGAAGATTGTAGTCAGATATATAAAGGTAAAATTTTGTATGGGAAAGATGCTTTTACAGATTTACAATTTATGAATGACTATATGGATAGTAAAAAGAAGGGCAATTGGTCTAATGAAAATGGTTTTACTAATACTGATGATACTCAAATTAAATTAGCTTCCCCAAGGTCTTCCGCTAAAGATAAAAATTTAAATAAAAATTTTGAAAAAACCAAAAGTATTCAATTAATTGAGAATTTTAATAGATCTAATTTTGTAGAGGAAGAGGAACCCATAAAAGCTCCATTTTTGGGAACTAGAGTTCTTCAAGATATTGAAATAGACTTTGACAAACTAATTTTTTATCTGGATAAAAAAGCATTATTTAGTGGTCAATGGCAAATAAAAAAAAATAAAGGTCAATCAGTAGAAGAATACAATAATTATTTAGATTCATATGCAAATCCATTACTTGAAAAATGGATCAATATTATTTTAGATAAAGGCTTAATTTCACCAAAAGCAGTCTATGGTTACTTCCGTTGCGGGAGGAATGATAATAGTATTTATCTCTTTGATAATGTATCAAATAAAAGAATTTCTGAATTTAACTTTCCTAGACAAAAATCGGGAAATAATCTTTGTATTGCTGATTTTTACTGTGATCTTAAAAATAATGATCCAGTAGATATATTTCCAATGCAAGCAGTAACAATGGGGGAAATAGCTAGCGAATATTCCCAAGAATTATTTAAAGCTGATAAATATAGTGATTATTTAATATTTCATGGTTTAACCGTTCAATTAGCAGAAGCTCTTGCAGAATATGTTCATTCAATAGTAAGAATTGAATGCGGATTTAAATCATATGAGCCAAACAATAACCGTGAAATATTAGCTCAAAAATATAGAGGAGCTAGATACTCATTTGGTTATCCAGCTTGTCCTAAAGTTTCTGATTCAAATATACAATTATCATTATTGGATACAAAAAGGATTAATTTAACAATGGATGAATCAGAGCAATTACATCCTGAACAAAGTACTACTGCTATAATTTCACTTCATTCAAAAGCAAAGTATTTTAGTGCCTAAATAAATTTTAGATTATAGATTATAGATTATTTTCAAGATAATCTATAATTTCTTCTTGAAGTTCTTCCATAATTTCAGAATCACTTATATCGATGCCATCACCCGCAGCGTCTTGAATTAATTCTAAATAATATGATGCCCCATCACTCGCCAAGAATTCAGTTGCTGATGTTTCATCACATTCTTTAAAAGCTTCAATTAGGGATTTAAATGCTATGTTTTCAGTGAAGTCCCAATCCATATTGAAAAAAACCTTATTAAAATTATTACCTCTTTACCCCCCATATTCGTCAACCCTTTTTTAAGAAATGTATGAGTATTTATTATTATTTAAATAAATTATCTAAAAATGAATAAAGAAAGTCAAAAAAATAATGAACATTTAAATGTTTTAGGACAAAAGCTCGAGGTATGCAGCTGCAAACCTCTTACAGGTTGGTTTCGAGATGGATATTGCAAATACGATTCAAATGATGGAGGAAATCATTCAATTTGCTGCATAATGGATGATAATTTCCTTAAATATAGTAAGTCTCAAGGTAATGATTTAATAACACCTATGCCAATGTATTCATTCCCAGGCTTGAAGGATGGAGATCATTGGTGTATTTGTTTAGATAGGTGGAGACAGGCATTGCTTGATGGCTTAGCACCTATGGTTATTTTAGAAGCAACAAATATAAAAGTTTTAGAATCTGTATCGTTAGAAAAATTAAAAGAATATCAATTTAATAAAAAGTAATTCCAAATTAATTATGTTTTTTAAAATGATTATGAGAATTTATTTCTATTTTTATAAATGAGAAATGAAAAATATTGGGTTAAAGCATTAGATCAAACTCATTTATCTATTACCAATAATGGCTTATTTCCTTTAAAAACGACTGTCGTAACAAGGGAATATTACAATAAAAATGATTTTATAATTAGAGAACTTGATACTTCAAGATTTAAGAAAAAAAATAGTTATGGTCCAAATCAGAATCCATTTAACCCATGGGATAAGATACTTGAAGTTGATAAAATTGGAACTAATCATCAACTAATACTAAATAAATATCCTGTACAAAAAGGTCATATTTTACTAATAACAAATACTTGGAGACCTCAAGATGGATGGTTAGATATTAATGATTGGATAGCTATACAAATGGTAAATGAAGATACAAGTGGCTTATGGTTTTTTAATAGTTCTCCCATAGCAGGAGCAAGTCAACCGCATAGGCATTTTCAGCTTTTAAGAAGAGATCATGGTGAAATTATTTGTCCAAGAGAGAAGTGGTTTTTAGATTTTGAAAATAATAATGATCAAGATAGCAAGCTTAAGAAAAATGCTGTTGTCTCAAAATTTAACTTTTTAGATAATTCAATAAATATTTATAATTTATACTTAGAACTTTCAAACAAAATTGGTTTAGGAAATCCAATTGATGATGAAAAACCAAGATTTCCTTACAATATTTTAATTACAAATAATTGGATAGCCATAATTAAAAGAAAGTATGATCACGTCCATGGATTTAGTGTTAATGGGTTAGGTTTTGCAGGATATTTACTAGTCACAGAAAAATCTAATATTAATTATTTAAAGAAATATGGACCAGAGAAACTTCTTGAAAATTTTGTTTGAAAATTAACTACTAACTTCAACTTTGTCTCTGGAAATTTGATTTTCTAGAACTTCTATTGAAGCACTTACTGATGCAATTTTTCTTTCTAGAGAATCCTTGATGTAGTTAAGCATTTCTAATTTCTTTTTTTGATAAAAAGACTTTTTTTCTTCTGAGGATTTAAAGTTACAGTAGAACATTTTTTTATTTTCATTATAAAAATTTATCTTGTTGAGACGTGACTTATAAAAAGCAAGATTTTGATTTAAAGACAATATAATTATTTAGACTTTCATAATATGAATACAATTAATATTTTTGTTCTATTATAAAAAAAAATGATTAATTGAGTAATTCTGAGAATTCAAATACAAAAAGAATTTCAATTGATTTGCCAGAAGAGTTAGTTTCTAGGTTTGATCAATTACGAAAAGAATGGGGATTTAGAGCAAGAGGTCCTGTAATAGAAAAGTTGCTTACAGAAATTCTTCAAGAAGAAGAATTATTACCTAAAAGTCAACAACAGACAATTGATTACAGCGAAAAGGGGGATATTAATGAATACTCTAACTTTGATGAAAAGAGTGCCTTAGTCCTTATTAAATCTGATAAGGATGAGAGTACTAGTAAAGAATCCGAAGAAAAACATCTTTTAAATAATAAAGAAGTTATTGAAAAACCAAACTTAAACATCAACCTACCTAATTTTGTTGGAAAAAAAGTTAAAAATCTGAGAAGAAGTATAAATATTGAAAAGACAAAACAAAAAATTAATGATATTCAAATTAATACAATTAAGGAAAATGATTTAATTAAATGTCGGATTGAAATTATAAGCCATTGGAAAAACCTATATGGATCAATTCCTAATGAACAAGTAATAGAAGCATCTATTGATTGGTTTTGTATAGATATTTGGCCAAATATTGATGGAACCGAGCAGTTGCCATTCACTTGGAGTGCCGCAAATAAATTAATGACGGATTTGTGCCCTTTTTGGATAAAACAAACTCCCTCCTTAGAATTAGTTATTTTAATGATAGGTGTATTAGAAGATCCATTTGCAACATCTGATTTAATAAATAGGGTCCCAACATTAGTAAGAAGATTTATAAGTAGGTTTAAAAGAAAAAATAAAGGAAATTCATTTGAAGCACTTGATTCAACAATGACTGTTCATGGAGCTCTAAAATTATTAAAGTTATCCACCGCCGCAGGGTCAGCACATACATTAAATAAAATACGAGAAGCATATAAAATTAAAGCTTTAGAAACTCATCCAGATTCTGGTGGATCTACTGATGAGATGAGGAAATTAAATGATGCATATCAATTACTTAAAAATATGTATAGAAGATAGTATTAATAATCTTAGATAAGACTTGAAGTAAGTCTAAATAAAAGTCTTATATAAGACTTAAAAGATATAAAATTAAATTAAAAATAATTCCAGATAGTAATTCTTGCTTTTTAGAGTAGTGCATATCAGATGATGCATATTTATTAAAATAAGACTGTATTACAATTCTTATATAAGACTTAATAAAACATTTTCCAATCCCTCCCTATGTAGAAAAGTTGAATAAGATTTTTAGGGTATTACTAGTCTTATACTGGACTTATGGTTAGTCTATTAATAAATCTTATATAAGACAATCAATATATATATATATACTAATTTTATGAATTATTGTCCTATGTTTGTCCAGTCTTAAATTATTTTACAAAAAGCGTTGTTATAACTTGGGTTTATATCATGAAGTGCTGCCTTTTAGACAGTACTACTGGGTTTGAAGTTTTTGGAGAGCTGTTTCTCTCTCAATGCTAGGAACATCACTCAAGCCATTTGCATCAAACCAAGGGGCACTTGCCCAATCGAATCCATCTCCAAAAGTATTATCAGGGGCTGTGATGTACCAATGGCATGATGAATCTGGTACATCTACAGCGCATTTAGACCAATCATCAGACCATTGGGGAACCTGCACCCAAAGGACGGAAGATATTAGAAATGAGAGGATATTAATCATGATTACTATTATATATGATGATTTAGATTTACACGAATATTAAACGTCTCATATAAGACTTGTATGCAGACTATTAATAAGTCTAAAATAAGAATAGTAATACAATTAATCTCTTAATTTAGTGGAGAATTTTTTTTCTATTTTTTCAATAATACTATCGTGAAGAAATG
>CABZLA010000026.1 GCA_902526435.1 uncultured Prochlorococcus sp.
CCCGTTCAACTTGAATATCATCTCCCAAATAAACTTAGTATTTCTGTAGATAAAAGTTATCAAAAATTTATTAGTACATTATCATCACGTTTTCCTCATGAGAAGGAGGGCATAAACAAATTTTATGGAACTTGTAAAAAGGTTTTTAATTGTTTAGATTCCATGCCTCTTTTATCAATAGAGGATCCTAGTTATCTTTTTAAGGTATTCTTTAAGGCTCCATTATCCTGCTTAGGCTTGGCTAGATGGCTTCCAATAAATGCTGGAGATGTTGCAAGAAAGTTTATTAAGGATCCTGAACTTTTAAAATTTATTGATATTGAGTGTTTTTGTTGGTCAGTAATGCCAGCTCTTAAAACTCCTATGATCAATGCTGGAATGGTTTTTACTGATAGACATACTGGAGGAATTAATTATCCAAAAGGTGGAGTTGGCAAGATTGCAGAAAAATTAGTTTCTGGGTTGGAAAGACTTGGAAGTAAAATACGTTATAGAGCTAATGTTACTGAAATACTATTAAAAGATCGAAAGGCAGTAGGAGTAAAGCTATTAAATGGAGAAGAAATTTACTCGAATATTGTTGTATCCAATTCTACAAGATGGGATACTTTTGGGCTTAATAATCTTAAAAAAGGATTAATTAAAAGTGATCAAGTACCAAAAAGTGAAAATAAGTGGTCTGAAAATTACAAGCCTTCTCCATCTTTCGTTTCAATTCATCTTGGAGTTACAAAAGATTTAATAAACAAAGACTTTAATTGTCATCATATAATTGTTGAGAATTGGGATGAGTTAGAAGATGAAAAAGGGGTAATTTTCTTATCTATACCTACATTACTAGATCCTTCCTTAGCTCCAGAAGGTAAACATATTATCCATGCATTTACTCCTTCATCAATCGAAGAATGGGAGAATCTCCCAAGAGAAGATTATCTTAAAAAAAAGCAAGTTTATTATTCATTACTTATAGAAAAAATTTCTAAAATAATTCCTAACTTAGATCAAAATATTGATCATAAAGAGATAGGTACCCCAAGAACTCATAGAAAATTTCTTGGGAGATTTGAAGGTAGTTATGGACCAATTCCTAATAAAAAATTGCTTGGATTACTTCCCATGCCATTCAATACTACAAAAATAAAAAACCTTTATTGCGTTGGAGATTCATGTTTTCCAGGACAAGGTCTTAATGCAGTTGCATTTAGTGGTTATGCTTGCGCTCATAAAATAGGATCGAAATTGAATATAAATAGTTTTAATTTACCAGACTAAAAAGATCAATCAAATGGTAGAAAATTTTAAAACTCTTTTTTTTGTTAAAAGTTCTTTGATTACATTATATTTTGCACTTACATTTCCTATCCCGTTTATTTCAAGTGAAAAATTAAAAATATTCTCAATAATTACTTTTGTCTTTGGGTTACTTTTGATTATCAATATTACAAATGATTATGTGGATACCTGTGATAAAAAAATTTCTTATAAAACAAGCTTTATTTCTAGAATATTTGGAAAAAAAAATTGGGAAATTTTTTGGGAAGATATTAAATTAATTAAATCTTTGCCAACCAGCCAAGGAAGTAATGTACATTATTTCATTAGTAATAAAAATGAAAGTTTTCTTATTCCGCAAAGGGTTGAAAATTTCGAAAGGTTTGTATCTATAATTGAGGAAAAGACAAAATTAAATATCGATAAATTATCATATATTTCACCCTTATGGACATATAAACTGCTAACTTACTTATCTATAATTATGATTATGGGTGAAATAATAGCTTTTACAATTTAAATATTATCAATACTAAATCTATATCCTTGTTGTCGAACTGTGGTAATGCCTCCTCCTTCTCCTAATCCTGCTTGCTCTAATTTTCTACGCAATGTCAGAACCTGAGTATCTACAGATCTTGGCCCTCCACTAAATGGCGGCCATGCCAATCTTAGAAGCTCTTGGCGGCTTCGAACCATACCTGGAGGCATAAGTAAAGCACAAAGCAATGCAAACTCTCTGGGGCTCAATTCAACAGGTTTCTCACTAAGAGTTACTTGCCTTAAAAGTAAATGAACTTCCAATGGACCTACTGCAACTTTCTCCTGTAAACCTATACGACCTCTCTTTAGTAGAGTTCTGCATCTTGCGGCTAACTCCTCTAGTCCAAAAGGTTTTCTTAGAACATCATCAGCCCCATCATCTAATAAGCTGACTAGTGGTTCAACCCCAGATCTCGCTGTAAGAACTATAACTGAGCAACCCAATTGTTGAGCTAATCTCATTGCAGTATTTTGTTCTAATATCTCAGCACTGACAAGCAAGTCAGGAGATTGCTCTCTGCATAAGTCGACAGCTTCAATAGCTGATCCTACGGCGGCGGCTAAATGGCCGTCTTGACGAAGTCTTTGTACTAAGACTGTTCTTAGTGTGGGGTGAGGTTCAACAACAAGAACTCTCGAAGGTGTTTGAGAGGTCGAAGGCAATTGGGAACTGCCAGGAGCTGAAGCTAAGATTTGCTCAGTTGATTGCATTCTTAATTACTGTTTGGCCAGGCAATTTTTAATCATCCTTAATAAGGTATAACAAATGCTAAATAAAAATCAGAATCTATCAAATTATGACATCATTTGAAAATCCAGTAGCAATTCGCCATTTTCAATCAATCTGCGATAGTTGCCAAGACCTAGTAACTAGATTTCATACTCCCTCAGACTTGAAATTATATAGTGATGGGTATCTCCAAGCCTTAAGGAATTGCAATAGTTTAGAGCTAAAAGATCAAGAGAAATTAGAAAGATTAATTGAAGGGTGGATATTAGATCCATCCAGTTTTATAAATCCAAATGGAGATGAAAATAAAGGTTTTTTTGATAAAAAAAAGATTTAAAATATTAATTTTTATTAACTAAATTTAGTATTTATACTTAGTAAATATTTTAAGAAGCTAATGCAATCTCGATTTTTTCTCTCAATGTACCTGAGTTGTACATCTCTATAAGAATATCTGAACCACCTAAGAATTCTCCTTTTAAATATACTTGAGGTATTGTTGGCCATTCCGAATACTCTTTAATACCCTCTCTTATTTCAAAATCACTTAAGACATCAAATGTATTAAATGCCACACCAAGTGAATTAAGAATTTGAACTACATTATTAGAAAACCCACATTGAGGCATTAATTTTGTTCCTTTCATAAAAACCATAACTGGATTAGAGTCGATAAGGTTTTGAATTTTATTTTTAGTAGGATTTTCCATAATTTAATTAGGAGTTTCTGTTTTTAGTGCTAACGCATGGATAGCCTCTGAAGCTAATTCTTCTTTAAGTGCAGAATAGACTAGCTGATGTTGCTTAACTAATGATAATCCATTAAATACAGATGAAATTACAGTTACTTGCAAATGATCATCTCCTTTTAGATTCTCAACATAAACTTCAGAATCAACTATTTTTTGCTTTATTAAGTTAATTACTTCACTTTTAGTAGCCATTATTGATTCCTATAATCCTTTGTAGGGTGTTTCAACAAAACCAATTTGAACCAAATCTTTATAAGCTTCTTTACCTTCTGAGCTAGTAGGCGACAATAATCTGATTATTTCTACAAGTAAAGGTACAGCGACTTCGGGTTGATTTTTACTTTTATATACCGCAGCTAATCTTCCATTTGATTCTGCCCAAATTTGTAATGACTTCTTGCCTTTTTCTGACATCTCCCTTGGTATCCTGGCATCTAACCCTTTAAAGGAACCATTTAAATCCCCGTAAAATCCTGCTAGTTTTTTTGCTAAATTTCTGGCTTTGTCAAAAGAATCTTTAGCTTTTTCAATCTCACCAGATTTTATTAGATTATCGCCTTCTTTTAAGAAGGCTTCTACGTTTGTAATTGAAAGCCTTTTATTAGTGCTTGAGAGGACTTTATAATTATTTGGATCATCACTATCTGCATAAACAGTATTAGCGGGGGAAAATATTCCTAAAGATATAAAAATAATTGGAAATAACTGTAAGACTTTCATGTTGTCGTATTTGTTAGTTTCAATACTAACTGATAATGGATTCATCGACCGACTATTTTTAAAGCTTCGTTTTCAGCGGCCGTCATTTTTTCGTGCAATATTTCATTAAATTCATTTATAGAAAAGTTAATATTGTCACTAATGATTAAAGGTTCCCCAAAACATAGAGAAACATTACTTCTAAACTTTGGAGTTACCTCACTGTAAGCTATACCGATAGGAATTATAGTTATTAAGGTTGCTTTTTTTTTAGCTAATCGGGCTAATCTAAACAGTCCTTCTTTTAGGACAATTTTTTTTCCATACTTGTTGATTTTCCCCTCTGGAAAAACAACTAACTGCCTTTTTTTGACGATTAGATCAACAGCATATCGCAAGACAGCAAGAGAAGGAGATAATTGATTTATTGAAAAACAACCAAGTCTTTTTAAAAACCAACCCTGAATACCAATCATCTCAGATTTTGTGACCATAAATCTACAATCCTTTCTGGTGACTCTCCTACCCATCGCCATAGTAAGAATTAATCCATCCCACCTCGATCTATGGGTTGGGGCTAAAATAACGGAACTATTATGGGGGATTAGAAACTTATTATTAATTATTTTCTTTTTTTTAAAAAATATTTTCATAACGATATCTTGGGTTATAAACATTGCGATAAGGCCCAAAAAAGGGTTTATTTCATGGTAAATATTAATAGTCTTATTTTTCAAATTCAATTTACTTTATATTAATAAATTATAGGATTGTAATTTTTTATTAGCTAGAATTAGGCGGTTAGTAAATTGTCTAAATCAAAGAGTTATCAATTTATGGCAACATTAGGGGTAAATATAGATCATATTGCAAATGTCAGGCAGGCTAGGCTGACTGTAGAGCCAGATCCTGTTCAGTTTGCTTTTTTAGCAGAATTAGGCGGAGCTGATTCTATAACAGTTCACTTAAGAGAGGATAGAAGGCATATACAAGATCGAGATATATATCTTTTGAAAGATACTATTAAAACGAAACTCAATCTAGAGATGGCAGCGACTGAGGAAATGTTGAGAATTTCAAAAAAGTTACTACCAGATTACGTAACACTTGTACCAGAGAAAAGAAAGGAAATTACTACAGAGGGGGGTTTAGATGTCAAAAATAATGAGAAATACCTTAAAGACTACGTTAATAGTTTAAAAAGTTCCAATATTGAAGTAAGCGCATTTATAGATCCTGCAAATGATCAGATTAATTCTTCAGGAGAAATAGGATTTGATTTTATAGAGTTACATACTGGCAAATATGCTGAGTTAAAAGGACAAGATCAATATGTAGAGCTTCAAAAAATTATTGAATCTTCTTATCATGCTGTAGATATTGGATTAGTCGTTAATGCAGGGCATGGATTGAATTATCAGAATGTAAAAAAGATTGCATCAATTAACAATATGAATGAGTTAAACATTGGACATAGTATTGTTTCAAGGGCTTTAGCGGTAGGTCTAGAAAGAGCTGTTCGCGAAATGAAGACTCTAATTTCAATAAATTAATTATTTAAAATGACAACTTATTTTTTCGTTGCAGCAAGTGAGAAATTTTTAACTGTTGAAGAACCTCTTGAAGAGATTTTAAAAGAAAGGATCCGAAACTATAAAGAAAACAAAAAGGAAATAGATTTTTGGCTTTTAAAGAATCCATCTTTTTTGAAATCTTCGGCATTTTTAGATTTATCTAAAAAAATACCTAATACTCCGGCAGCCGTTATCTCTACAGATAAAAAATTTATTACCTTCTTAAAGCTTCGCTTAGAATTTGTTGCTGTAGGAGAATTTGAATGCCCTAATAGCGAAATTAATGACGCTTTTAAAGTTGAGTAAAAAATAATAAAAGAAAATTGCTTAATATTTATAAATCAAACAAAATTGAAGTTATTACTGAGCTATTAGCAAAAGAATTAATAATTAGTCCCCCATTTATAACAGAAAAACTAGATGTAGCAGTTCCTAATTATTTTTTAGGTAAGTGGTTATGGGACCAAATAACAATAAGTAACCAAATAAGTGCTCTCTATGAATTTAAGACTATATCAAGTTATACCGAAGCATTATTAACAAAAATTTTCCCGGAAATTGATATGGGAGTATGGAATTTTGATTCAATAAAATGGGGAATTATAGATTCATTTGAAGAATTAAACAGCTATAAAGAATCTTTACCGCTTAGTAATTGGATTAATAAATACCTAAACAATAAAAAGATAATTGATGGGGATATTCACAACTTAACAAAAAAGATTGCAAATAATTTTATTGAGTATCTTATTTTCAGGCCTGAGATGATAGCTAATTGGCATAGATATGAGTTGAGTTCACAAAATCTTTTTAATAATTTAAATTCAAATGAATATTGGCAACCAATTTTATATAAATTACTTGAGAAAAAAATGCCTGAGAAACCTCCATGTTTATTCATGATGGATATAGTAGATAATATTAAAAAATTACAAAATGAAAAAAATAAAATCCCTAGACAAATATATATTATTTCTGATAACAATTTATCAAGATTACATATTAGATTTTATTCGAAATTAGCAGAATTTACGAATGTTAACTTATACTTACTCTCTCCTGGAGATAATTTGTGGAATAGAATAAATTCTATTGAGGGAGAAGTTGATTTTAGTTCTATTGAGAGCAAATTTAATTTAAATAGCTCAAATATCGAAAAAATTTTTGGCAAATTTGGAGCAAATTATCAGAAATTAATTGAGGAAAATACTAATATTGAAAATATAAAAGTAATCAATAATTTAATATATATTGATCCAACGTTTAGTATTACCAGTAAGAGGGATATTCCTTTAATTAATCAAATACAGAAAAGGCTAATTGATAATAGTCAAGATGATTTTATAATAAATGAAAAGGATGAGTCGATTATTTTTAGGGAGCATTTTAATCAATTAAGTCAATTAGAGTATTTAAGAAATAAAGTCATAGAAATATTAGAAACTTGCGATGATGTTGAATATAGTGATATCGCTATAGTATCTCCTCAAACTAGTTTAATAAAACCTTATCTTAGGTATGTCTTTAATAATGAATTAATAAACGGACAAAAAATACCTTACTTATTTCTTGAAGAGAATTATGAAGATTCTACAAATGTATATAATTTCTTACTTGATATTATTCAATTAGCAAATGAGAAAATTACGCTTGAAAAAATAGAATATTTTCTTTCTAAAAAAGTTAATCAGAATATTTTTGATTTTGATATTGCTGAAAAAAATGAGATTATTTTAATATTGAACGAAGTTGGTTTTCATTGGGGTTTAGATACTAATGAAAGGTTAGGCGATGAAAAATATACTTTGGAGTGGTGTATAAATAGAATTACTTTAGGTCTTGTTTATGATAATGAATTTTGCTTAGATAGTTCTAATTTTCAATCATTTAGCCCTAAGAATACAAGCTTGGATTTGAATAAATGGGTTAAAATATTACTTCAATTAAAACAATATATTAATTTACTAAGAGGATCTTTTAATTATAAAGGCTGGGTTGAAAGGATTAAATTTATACTTAATAACACAAGAAATTATAATGAGAATTTCAATTTAGATGTATGTGAAATAATTAGAATACTTGAAAATTATTTAATAACTTCAAAATCTGATCAAGCAATTGTTTTGAATGTTTTTAGAGAAATTTTAATTAAATGTATAAATAATTCTAAGTATAAAAATCAATCCTATATAAATAAGATATTAGTAAGTGATATTGAGAAGGTTAGGCTAATACCTCGTAAGATTATCCTCTTAATTAATATGAATAGTATTTATTATCCAAGATTATCGAGTAATGAAAATATAAATTTATTAACTAAAAAATATCTTCTTGGGGACCCATCGATTTTTGATAGAGAAAAATATTTTTTCTTAGAGTTATTAATTTCCTGTAGAAAGCAAATTATAGTTTCTTGGGTTAATAATGATAAAGATAATAAAATTTTAGATATTTCCTTCCCTATTAAGGAACTAATAAACTATTTTGAGAGTTTTTTATCTGTAAAGCAAAGAAAGTCCATAATCAAATACTTTGATCATAAGAAACAAAAAGTTGTTAATCCTATCAATAGTAATTATTTAAAAAGTAATTATTCTTTAATAAAAAAAATAGATTGGGAAGAAAAATTTTTTGATACTAAAGACTTCAAATTATCTGAATTACTTTATTGGTTTAAAAGTCCTCAGCTCTATTGGCTAAATAAAAAAAATATTTTCCCAAAAAGAATATTTATGCATCATCCAGATGAAGAGTATATAAGTAATTTACAGAAATTTCAATTAGTTACTAAAGTCATTCAGAAATTAGGAATTGATAATTATGATATTATTTATGAATTAAAGAATTTGAATATAAACGAACAATTTCTTGAAAATGGAATTATTGCGCCAAGAAATAGTATGTTTACAAAGGAAAAAGAGATAAAAAATCTCTTAGGAAGTTTAGCTGAAAATTTGAGTAGAGAAAAAGAAATTAATAGAGTTTATGTTAAATCAAATTCAAATAAAGAAGAATATTTCATTTCTGATAATTTGGTAATTGAATTGATTCATTCAAAACTTAGTTTAAAATGTTTATCAGAAGCTTGGATTAAATTACTATTTATTTCTTCTTTAGAAAAGAGGATAACAAAGACTAAAGTAATTTTTAGAAAAGAAAATCAATATAAATCAGAAGTTCTCCAATCTCCGGGGCAACTCCAATCAAAGAAAATATTAGAAGAATATATACATATTTTTAAGAATTACTCTGATAAATGTTTACCCCTTCCTCCAGAAAGTACATATAAATATATAGAAGCAAAAATGCAACTGAAAAATGAGAAAAAAGCTTTTTCAGATAGATGGAAAGGAAATAAAACTTTTACTAAAGGTGAGAGAAATAATAGTGAAATTCAAATGTGTTTTGGAAATAAAAAAGAAGGAGACTTCTTTTTTGGAAATGATGAATTTGATGATTTATCATTCAGATTATATGGTCCTTTGTTTGAAGCATTAAAAAATAAATAATGTTTAAATTTAAGTTGCCTAGATTTCTTAAGACTCCTTATGAAGCCTTCCTTGTTATTTTGCAGTTCTTAATCATCATTCTTCATTTTATTCAACTGGAATTTCTTCCTAAGAAAGAAATAATACAGGTTAATTTTATTTTTAGTTTATTGGGCTTTTTGATTATTGTAATCTCATCAATAGTTATGTTAATTGCAATTAAAGATTTAGGTAGTAATTTATCCCCTTTCCCAAAACCTATAGTCAATGGCAATCTAATTACTTCAGGTATTTATCGTTTCATTAGACATCCGATGTATTATGCTTTAATATTTATTTCTTTTGGTTTTTTTATTACTAAATTATCTTTTTATCATTTAGGTTTAACATTAAGCCTTGCTTTAATAATCAAATTAAAGATTAATTTAGAAGAGAAATATCTAAATAAAAAATTTAAAAATTATTTTCTTTATACCGATAAGGTGAAATATTAACTTAAGGAATATATGGATATAAATAAAATTAAATTAGATAATAGTTTTAAATTAATAGAAGCAAGTGCAGGTACAGGAAAAAGCTTTACTTTGGCTCACTTAGTTTTAAGAAATGTATTGGAAAATAAATTTATACCAGAAGAAATACTTTTATTAAGTTTCACAAAAAACACATGTTCAGAATTAAGAGAAAAAATTATTTCAAGATTTTTTAAACTCAAATTATTTTTACAGAATCCCGAAGGAACTGAGTTAGATAATACACTTTTAGAATGGTATAAAAACTATCAAAAGCAGGAAACCAATCCGAAAAAAATAATACTTGATATTGATAATTTTATTAATGCTATATATAAACTAAAAGTAACTACGTTTCACGCTTTTTGTAAAAATATTTTAGAGGAATTTAGTATAGATATTGGCTACGCACAAGATCCTTATATTGAAAATAATATAGATAATTTATACCAAGATATAATCGATGATTTATGGATTGATCAATTTCTAAATCTTGATCAAGAAA
>CABZLA010000027.1 GCA_902526435.1 uncultured Prochlorococcus sp.
TCTAGAAATGGAACCAATTTCTCCTGATCTTTATGAGAAACTAGTTAAAGCATATAAGTACAGCAAACGAATTAAATTTTAGTAATCCTACACGATAACAATTCTCTTTTATGAGAATAAACAATTACAAAAATTTATAAATCAATTTACGCTGTCATTTATAAAATGCTTTTTACTAAACTTTTTAATTACATAAAAAACTTATTTATAAAAAAGAATTCGTTTTTCTGAATTAAAGAGACATACTATTAACTAATTCTCACAAGAAAAACTTCAACTAAGCTTTCATATCTTAAATTATTTTAAGTAAGTATAAATTTTCAAATATTCTGATTTATTTTTTTATCTTTTTAATCCACCTCTCTTAATCCAAAGAAACCAAGAAACCCAAATTGGAGGAAGAAACTTTATTAAAGAGCCAATCTTATAAATATAAAAAGGAGCATCATCACCGATAAATAAATCCACGACTGATGAAGACAATAATACCCAAATCACAATAAATAAAGTATTTGCTCCCAATAAAGCGAATTTATTTTGCTTAAATATTTTTGGCATACAAAAAAGAATGATATGATCCTAATATTAAAACTGTTTGAAAATAAAATAATTATTTTTCAAAAAAACTTCAAATTTAAAATCCATAACCAAATAAAGAAAATACTAAATTTTATCCCACCTCCTAATAGAATTCCAAAAATATAAGGTGGTAAAAAGAATATTATTAAAATCGAAAGTAAACTCAAAAGAGCGAAAGAGCCTCTTAGAAAAATATTCTTTCTTCTTTCTCTTCTTAAATGTTTTAATAAATTCCACTCCCATTCGATTAGCCTGTAAAATTTTTCAGATAATACAAATAAATATTTCATAACTACTTATTTTTAGTAATATTGGACTTCGTTAACACAATTTTCCTAGCAAGTCTATTCAAGCCAGAGCATTTTGAATATTTTTTCTGAGCTGCTTTAAAAATTTCCTGCTTGCCTTTTGATGTTAATTTATATCTTTTTAATAATTTCCCTAGGGCTATTGAATTTATAGAAATACAAGTATTCACTAATTATTCCTCAGTTTAAAATATATGTATATTTAATTTCTAAGCTTAGCAATAAACCTTATTACCTTCTTTAGAAAAATAATAAATTCTATCCTCTGAACTCACAAAAAAAGTTAAACCTTTATATTGAGATCTACCAAATTTAATTAATCTATTTTTATGTAAATCCCAATTCTTCGTATTTATATCAGGATTATAATCTTCTTCTTTTACACTAGGTATTAAAGATCTAAAACTAATCTTTTTTGTTGATTTGTTGTGTGGTTTCTTATATAACGATAAGAGAAGTATAAGAATTAAAAAAATAATCATAATAACTACAAATAAATTTGACATTATCAACTATTAAATAATTCTATTAATTTATTATTCTAAGAATACATCAAATTATTTCTATCTCTAAGTATTAAATCCTATTTTTAAATTCTTGTATTTTTGAATACTTACAAAATGTCCCTAAAAACATGAGAATTGCATTAGCTTCAATTTTACTATGACACAAACATCAATGAATACTCCTTATGCAAAGAGAGTGGCTGAGAAATTTAAAGAAGCTCAAAATTATTTAAAAACAAATGGTTTTAGTAGATCAACAAACCATCTCTTAGAAGAGATTGAGAATACTTTTGAGAGATAATACCAAAACCTCCATTTTTACCTGATATTCAATATGGCTATGATGGTGTTATTAGTAGCAATATCTCAAGCCTTGTTGGGTGTTTGTCTTTTATATTATGACTTTCTCTTTTTGAATTTAAATTTAAAAAACAAAATAGCAAGCGTTAAATTTAAACAGATTTTGCAAACTTAGACATTAAACAAAAACTCCATTACATCTCCTTCATTTACAACATATTCTTTACCTTCACTTCTAAGTAATCCTTTAGTTTTTGCATTTGCAATCGAACCTGAATCTATTAAGTTTTGATATGAAATTGTCTGAGCTCTAATAAATCCTTTTTCAAAATCAGTGTGTATTACTCCTGCAGCTTGTGGAGCGGTCATCCCATCTTTTATTGTCCAAGCTTTAGTCTCTTTTTCTCCCGTTGTAAAATAAGTTTTTAATCCTAATAATTTGTATGTAGATTTTATTAAAGATTTTAATCCGCCTTCCTCAACGCCTAAACCCATTAGGTAATCTTTTTTATCCTTAGGTTCTAACTCTATTAATTCTGATTCAACTTGGGCTGAAATTTTTATACATTCGGTATTTTCAGAGTTTGCAAAACTCTGCACTTTTAAAGAGAAATCATTACCGTAAGCTAAATCATTCTCATTTAAATTAGTCGCATAAACAATTGGTTTTGCAGTAAGAAACCCCAATTGTTTAATCATTAAATTTTCTTCATCGCTTAAAGATATTGACCTGACTGAAAGACCTTTTTGTAACTCATCCTCAATTTTTTCTAATAAAGAATCTTCTTGTTCTGCTTCTTTACTTGTTTTAATTTGTTTCTTGATTCTTTCTCTTCTTTTTTGAAGTTGAGATAAATCAGCTAAATTTAGCTCCAAATTAATAATCTCAATATCATCTAAAGGATCGATCTTCCCAGAGATATGAATTACTTCACTATCTTCAAAACATCTCACGACGTGAACTATTGCATCAACTTCTCTAATGTTGGAAAGGAATTTATTTCCTAAACCCTCCCCTTTACTTGCACCTTTTACAAGGCCTGCAATATCGACAAATTCAATTTTAGTGGGGATAATATTTTGACTAGAACTTAAACTACCTAATTCTTGAAGCCTTTTATCAGGGACTGAAACAATACCTTTATTTGGCTCGATGGTACAAAAGGGAAAATTTGCAGCTTGCGCTTTTGCATTTTCTACAAGTGCATTAAATAAAGTTGATTTCCCAACATTTGGCAATCCAATAATACCGGCTTTTAACATTTGAAAAAATTTATAGATAAATTAGTCATAGAATCATCTTCTTGTAATATAGAGTTTACTTAGCCAACCTTGGATAAGTTAATCATAATCGTTTCGATTATTCACTATAGTTTCTAAATATCCTTAATTGCTTGCTTACTAAAAAATATGCTTAATTTAATAAAAAAGAATTTAAATATAAAAAGTGGAATTGCATTAATTGTTTTAGCAACTATTTTTGTCTTTTTAAGTAATTCTTTTAAGAAAAACAAATCAAAAGACATATCCAACTTTGTAGTTTCCGTTGAAAAGGGAATTCTTTCTGAATCAATAAACACTAGTGGAGAAGTAAAGGCTACCAGAACAAGCAATATTGGTCCAAGGAAACAAGGAATACTAGAAAAAATTAACGTAGAAGAAGGTGATCTCGTAGAAAAGGGTCAAATTTTGGCTACTCTCGATGATGATGATTTCATCTATAAGCTTGAAGAACTTGAATTAAATTTTAAAAAACAAAAATCTGAATATTTAAGAAGAGAATTTTTATTCAAAGAAGGAGCAGTTAGTAAAGAGGATTATGAAAGCTATAAAAACAAGTACAACACTAGCGAAGCGAAATTTAGTGATGCAAAAGCTGAAAAAGATTTTTATTCTATAAAAGCTCCATACCCAGGGAAAATAACAGCTAAATATGCAGAGATAGGTTCGTACGTTACACCTAGTTCAAATTTAAGTTCGGACTCTAAAGCTAAAAACTTTATTTTTGAATTATCAGAAGGTCTTGAAATTATTGCCAAAGTTCCAGAGAGTGATATTGGAAGGATAAAAACAGGTCAAGAAGCCTCTGTAAGGATAGAAGCTTATCCCTCAAATAAATACAGAGCAATAGTTAAAAAAATAGCCGAAAGGGCAGTAAAAGATAATAATGTAACTTCATTCGAAGTAACGTTGAAATTCAAAGAAATCTCTGAGGAAATAAAAATTGGTATGACCGCTGACCTTGAATTTAAAGTTAAAAGTAGTGAAGAAAAAATCTTAGTTCCGACAGTTTCGATAGTCACCGAAAAAGGTGAAAAAGGTGTCTTAAAAGTAGATAAAAATAATACTCCTAAATTTGAAAAGATAGAAATAGGTATTAGTAGCGGAAATAAAACCTCGATAATTGAAGGTTTAAGACCTGGAGAGCAAATATTTATTGATATTCCACCTTGGGCGAATAAAAGAAAATGAGTTTGAAATCCAAAGACTCAAAAAAACCAATTTTACTTTTAGTTGATGGCCATTCTCTAGCCTTTAGAAGCTTCTATGCATTTAGCAAAGGGGTTGATGGGGGATTAACAACTAAAGAAGGGTTTCCAACTAGTGTCACCTATGGATTTTTAAAAAGTCTTCTAGATAATTGCAAAAATATTAATGCTGAAGGGGTTTGTATTACTTTTGATACAGAAAAACCAACTTTTAGACATGAATTAGATCCAAATTACAAAGCTAATAGAGATGTTGCTCCAGATGTTTTTTTTCAAGATATAGAACAACTAGAAATCATCTTGAAAGAAAGTCTTAATTTACCTATTTTTAAATCTCCAGGATTCGAAGCTGATGATCTATTAGGAACAATTGCTAATGATGCATCCTCAAAAGGTTGGTGTGTAAATATTCTTTCTGGGGATCGAGATTTATTTCAACTAGTTGATGATCAAAAAGATATTTATGTTCTCTATATGGGCGGCGGTCCTTATGCTAAAAGTGGTAATCCGACTTTAATGAATAAAAATGGAGTCAAAGAAAAACTAGGAGTATATCCAGAAAGAGTTGTAGATCTGAAGGCCTTAACTGGTGACAGTTCTGATAATATCCCAGGAATAAAAGGTGTAGGACCAAAAACAGCTATTAATTTATTAAAAGAGAATGATACCTTAGACGGGATTTATAAAGCCTTGGACATTATTCAAAAAGATGAAGATAAAAAATATCAGGGTTTTATAAAAGGCGCCGTTAGGGAGAAGCTAAAAAATGATAAATTTAATGCTTATCTTTCAAGAGATTTAGCAAAGATAAATGTTGAAGTGCCTCTGGTATTAAGCAATGGATATGAACTAAATCAAATAAACCAAGATGCTCTATCTGAATCTCTACAAAAACTTGAATTATCAACTTTACTTAGGCAAGTTGATATTTTTAATTCAGCATTTAGTAAAGGTGGTTTTAATAAAAATAATGAGGAAAAACAAAAGAGAAAAGAATCAAAAGTTTCAGCTTCAATTGATTTAGAAGAAACTGAACATGAACTCCCAAAAATCAAAGTAAATATAGTTAATAATTTTAAATTACTAGAACAACTAGTTGTAAGATTAGAGATTACGAAGGAAATAGTTGCCTTAGACACTGAGACCAATAGTTTAAATCCCCTAGATGCAGAACTTGTTGGTATAGGTTTTTGTCTTGGCGAAGAGATTAATGATCTATTTTATATACCTCTTAGTCATCAATCGCAAAAAAAAGAGATAAATCAATTATCAATTGAAGATGTATTCTTTAATTTAAGATCTTGGATAGAAAGTCCAGAGAAAGAAAAAACACTTCAAAATTGTAAGTTTGATAGACAAATATTTTATAACCATGGGCTAAATCTCAGAGGAGTTACTTTTGATACCCTGTTAGCAGATTACATTCTTAATAATCAGGAAAAACATGGATTAAGTGAAATTAGTTTTAGAGAATTTGGATTTAAGCCCCCAACTTTTAAAGAAACAGTTGGAAAAAATAAAGATTTTTCATTTGTCGACATTAATGATGCAAGTACTTATTGTGGTTATGATGTACTACTAACTTACAAGATCGCGAAAATTTATAAAGAACGATTTAATAATGAAAATAAGGATTTAACAAAATTATTTAAAGAAATCGAATTGCCTTTAGAGCCAGTCTTATCAGAAATGGAGATGAATGGTATCAGAATAGATACCACTTATTTAAATGAACTATCTGGAGAATTAAAAAGTACATTAGAAAATATTGAGGAAAATGTTTTTGAAATAGCAAAGCAAGAATTTAATTTATCCTCTCCAAAACAACTTGGTGAAATATTGTTTGAGAAGTTAAATCTTGATAAAAAAAAATCAAGAAAAACAAAAACAGGTTGGAGTACTGATGCAGTTGTTCTTGAAAGATTAGTAGAAGAACATGAGATAATTCCCTTTCTAATAAAACATAGAACTCTTAGTAAACTTTTAAGTACATATATTGATGCTCTTCCCAACCTTATTAGTGAAAAAACTGGAAGAGTTCATACTAACTTTAATCAAGCAGCTACCGCCACTGGGAGATTAAGCAGTAGTAATCCTAATCTTCAGAATATTCCTGTCAGAACAGAATTCAGTAGAAGAATAAGAAAAGCCTTCTTGCCTGAAAAAGGTTGGAAATTATTATCGGCAGATTATTCTCAAATTGAATTAAGAATACTTGCTCACTTAGCTAACGAAGAAATTCTTATTAATGCATTCCACAAAAATGATGATATTCACTCTTTAACAGCACGATTGATTTTTGAAAAGGAAGACATAAATTCTGACGAAAGAAGAGTTGGTAAAACCATTAATTTTGGAGTTATTTATGGAATGGGAATAAAAAAATTTGCTCGATCTACAGGGGTAAGTACGATTGAAGCAAAAGAATTTTTGATTAAATATAAAGAAAGGTATGCCAAGATTTTTAAATTTCTAGAACTTCAAGAAAGGCTTGCTCTATCGAAAGGTTATGTAGAGACAATTTTTGGAAGAAAGAGAGAATTTAAATTTGATAAAAATGGACTTGGTAGATTAATAGGAAAAGATCCATATGAAATAGATTTGCAAACTGCTAGGAAAGCGGGAATGGAGGCTCAATCTTTAAGAGCCGCCGCAAATGCGCCTATTCAGGGGTCTAGTGCTGACATTATTAAAATAGCTATGGTTCAATTAAACAAAAAATTATTAGAGATTGATATTCCAGTTAAAATGCTTTTACAGGTTCATGATGAATTATTGTTCGAGGTCCAACCAGATTTCTTGGAAATCACAAAGCATTTAGTAAAGGAAACTATGGAAGATTGTGTGAAATTAAACGTACCACTTCTAGTCGATATCGGAGTTGGAAATAACTGGATGGAAACCAAATAATCTTCAAATAAATACTTTTTAAATATGATCAAATTATTTAATACTTTAAGCAAAAACATTGAAGTCTTTAAACCAATAGATGAAGTAGTAAAGATATACTGTTGTGGTGTAACTGTTTATGATTTATGTCATCTTGGGCATGCAAGAAGTTATATAGCTTGGGACATCCTGAGAAGATTCTTAATTTATAGTGATTACAAAGTTAAGTATGTGCAGAATTTTACAGATATCGACGATAAGATTTTAAAAAGAGCAAAAGAAGAAAATACCTCTATGAATGTGGTTTCAGAAAAAAATATTGCTGAATTCCATAAGGACATGGATGCCCTAGGAATTATGAGGCCGGATAGCATGCCAAAAGCTACAAATCATATTTGCAATATTTGTTCATTTATAAAAGTTCTTGAGGATAAGGGTTTTGCATATGCCAGAGGTGGAGACGTTTATTATTCTGTTTTTAAAAATAAAAATTATGGAAAACTGAGTAATCAAAATATCCTAGAGCAAAATATAAATCAACAGGGCAGGATTACTACAGATGAAAGTAATAAAAAAGAAAATCCCCAAGATTTTGCTCTATGGAAAAAAGCAAAAGATAATGAACCATCTTTTGATTCGCCTTGGGGGAAAGGTAGACCAGGATGGCATATTGAATGTTCTGCAATGGTAAAAGATGAATTAGGAGAAACAATTGATATCCATTTAGGAGGTTCTGATCTTATTTTTCCTCACCATGAAAATGAGATTGCACAGTCTGAATCAGCTAATAATAAAAAGCTTGCAAACTATTGGCTTCATAACGGAATGGTCAATGTAAACGGACAAAAGATGAGTAAATCTTTGAATAACTTTACTACCATAAGAGACTTATTAGATTCAGGGACAAGTCCGATGACCCTAAGATATTTTGTTTTAACCGTAAACTATAGAAAGCCACTCGATTTTACCGATGAGGCTTTGAAAAGTGCCTCCGAAGCATGGAAAAATATTAATGTTGCTCTTTCTTTTTTTGATATAACTAAAAAAGAAAATATATCGATTGAGGCAAATGAAACGAATGAATTTATTGAAGAAGAATATAAAGATATAATCAATTATGAAATATCTCAAAAAAAGATAAAGTTTGCTAATGCTTTAAATAACGACCTCAATACAGCAGGAGCAATAGCAATCATTTATGAATTAGCCAAACCACTAAAAAATTTTATAAATCAATTCCAAAGAATTAAAAACCTTGAAATAAATACTAATGAAAAATTTCATCTTAGAGAAACTTTAAAAACACTAGAAGAGCTGACCGAGGTGCTTGGATTAAAAAAAGAAGAAATAATAATCGAAAACAGAATTGGCGACGATCAAATACAATCTCTTATTAATAAAAGATTGATAGCAAAAAAGGAAAAAGATTATGTAGAAGCCGATAAAATAAGAAATTCATTAAAGGAAAAAGGAGTAGAACTGATAGATCAATCCCCTGAGCTAACAACATGGGTTAGGATCTAAATTTTAAGAAAAAACCCAATTTAAAATTTTTATTTTTTAAATTCACCTTTAAGTGGGAAAATATTATAAACATAAGAGAAAATTGAAATACATCACTGTGCTGGGTTCAACAGGTTCAATTGGAACTCAAACTCTCGAAATAGTAAGTGAACTTCCAGATAAATTCAAAGTAGTGGCTCTTTCAGCAGGTAGAAATATAGACTTATTGACGGAGCAAGTTAGCCAATATAAACCAGAAGTTATTGCTATCGAGGATGAAAATCTTCTAACAGATTTAAAAAACAATATTAACAATTTAGGAATAAGTAATCCTCCAATAGTTTTAGCTGGTCGAGAAGCGATTAATTCAGTAGCAGCATGGGATTCTGCCGATACTGTAATTACTGGAATAGTGGGATGTGCTGGACTTATTCCTACGATGTCAGCAATTAAGGCTGGTAAAAATATTGCTCTTGCGAATAAAGAAACATTAATTGCCGCAGGTTCGGTTGTTATACCTGCCTTAAAAGAAAACAAAAGTAGACTTTTACCTGCAGACTCTGAGCATTCAGCTATCTTTCAATGCATACAAGGGTTACCTAATTATAAAAATGCTGATTTTTCAACAGGTCAAATCCCAAATGGTTTAAAAGCTATTCATTTAACAGCATCAGGCGGTGCTTTTAGAGACTGGGCCGTAGAGGATTTAAAAAATGTCACAGTAGAAGATGCGACTTCCCATCCGAACTGGAGTATGGGAAAAAAAATAACTGTTGATTCTGCCACTCTTATGAACAAAGGATTAGAGGTTATTGAAGCACATTATCTATTTGGGACATCCTACGAAAATATTGAAATTGTTATTCATCCTCAAAGTATTATTCATTCGATGATTGAGATGGAAGATTCTTCCGTCTTAGCTCAATTAGGGTGGCCTGATATGAAGCTCCCAATTTTATATGCAATGAGTTGGCCAAAAAGATTCAAAACTAATTGGAAAAGATTAAATTTAACTGAGATTGGTCAACTTACATTTAAAAAACCGGACGAAGTAAAATACCCATGCATGGGACTTGCATATTCGGCAGGGAAATGTTCAGGAACAATGCCTGCAGTACTAAATGCTGCAAATGAAATGGCAGTAGATCAATTCCTAAAAGAAAATATTTCTTTTCAAGAAATTCCTATCTTTATTAATAAAACTTGTGAATCACATTTGAATAAACTTAACTTAGATCCAAAGTTAGAAGATATTCTAGATGTCGATAATTGGGCCAGAATTTTTGTTCAAGAAGAGATAAAAAAAGGCAAAAAATTTATCAACGTAGGTTAAAAAAGTGAATATTAACAAGCACTTATTACTTTGTGCAACTCCTACAAAACAAAAATGTTTTAAAGGAGATGAAGGTAATAAGACTTGGGAATGTCTAAAAAAAACTTTAA
>CABZLA010000028.1 GCA_902526435.1 uncultured Prochlorococcus sp.
CTTTTATTGGTGCTACAACAGAAAACCCTTTCTTTGCTGTAAATAAAGCTCTAATAAGTAGAGCTCGTATTTTCTCATTACTTCCTTTAAATAAAAATGATTTGAAGAAAATAATTGATAAAGTAATAGAGTATTACTCGTGCCTTCAAGATCCCAAAGTTGTTGAAATAAAAGAAGAGGCAATTAATCATTTAATAAAATTTTCTGGAGGCGATGCGAGGAATCTTATTAACGCTTTAGAGTTAGGTATAAGTATTACAAAGGAAAATAAAGAAAACTTAGTTGTTATTGATCTGCCAATTGCTGAAGATTCAATCCAAAAGAAAAATATTGTATATGACAAAAATGGACAAAATCATTTTGATGTTATTAGTGCATTTATAAAATCTATTAGAGGTTCAGACCCAGATGCAACTTTATATTGGCTTGCCAATATGGTAGAGGCTGGTGAAGATCCAAATTTTATTTTTAGAAGACTTTTGATTTCTGCTTGTGAGGATATAGGTCTTGCAGATCCCAATGCAATAGTTGTTGTGCAATCATGTTGCGATGCTTTTGATCGAGTTGGTTTCCCCGAAGGATTATTTTTTCTTTCACAAGCTTCTTTATATTGTGCAATTTCTCCAAAGAGTAATAGTACTAAATCAATTTTTAAAGCGTTAGAAGCAGTTAAGGCTACTAATGTATCGTTAGTTCCTAATCATCTGAAAAATAATGCTAGTAATTACTTAAACCCACATAATTATAAAGGAAACTGGTTGCAACAAGAATATCTGCCAAAAGATTTAAAAGGAATGAAGTTTTGGAAACCAAAAGATTCTGGATGGGAAAAAAATAAATATGAAGAATTAGATAAAAAATAAAAAAGTTAGTACATTTTTGAGCTGCAAATAATATTAGGTATAAAGCGAAAGGTATCTTTATAAGCTATGGAGATAGTCCATTTACATAAGTTGATTTGGGAAAATTTTAACTTTAGTTTCTTTTTTTTATGAAATAGGATTTTGTCATTTTCAGAATATTGCCATTCCTTTATGTCTTTAGCTAACTTACCACGATCCCATTTAATAGCAGCCTCAACAGCACACCATTGCTTTAAGATAGAGTCTTTATAAAATTCGCTCGTATTCTTATAAGAATTTGATTTGAAAAAATATTTTTTTGCTAATTTCGCATAATTAAAATCTCTATCAAGTCTCTCAATATCAATCCCAATTTTTTTTTCATGCCAAACTAATATAATTGCATCATTGCAATGACTAAAACTGCAATACCCCATCCCTTTTGGCAATTCAGGAGGTTCTCCTGGATTTGCAATTATGGGTACCTCTAATGGATTTAAATTGAAAAGATTTCCTAAACATTGTCTTATATAAGCTCTGCTTTCTAAAAAAATATTTGCTCGATGTTTAGAAAGATTATTTGCGATTTCAAGTTCTTTCAGTGTTGCGACATCTTGTACACCTTTTATCTCATGAAACCAGATTTTTGGTATTTTATATTCATAGTTATTTAATAATGTCAATGGCTCTTAAGGTTGGTGATAAAGCACCAGAATTTAATTTAAAAGACTCTTTTGAAAAAGATGTATCTTTAAAAGATTTTAAAGGTAAAAGAATAATACTATATTTTTATCCAAAAGATAATACTCCAGGATGTACTAAAGAGGCTTGTAATTTTAAAGAAAATTGGGATTTACTTAAGCAAAATAACTTTGTAGTTCTGGGAATTAGTAAAGATAGCGCTGCTTCACATCAGAAATTCATTGAAAAATTTGACTTACCTTTTGTTCTCTTGACTGACCCTGAACCTTATAAAACCTCTTCTGATTATGATAGTTATGGCCTTAAAAAATTTATGGGCAAGGAATATATGGGAATGATGAGAAATACTTTTTTAATTGATGTTGATGGTAAAGTCGAAAAAATTTACTTCAAGGTTAAAGCAGCTATTATGGCAGACCATATTATTTCAGATTTAGGATTAAGGTAAATATCCTAATGACTGAAATGTGAGATCATACCTTGCAAAACTAAATTCGGGGCGATAATAATTTCTTCTTTCTTTTGCTTAAATAAACTACCAATTAATTCAGAGTCGCCTCCGCACATAATCAAAATATCCTTAGCAGGGTTAAATGATAAATTAATCACACCCATTAGAGAATTAGATACTCCTTTTAACATTGAATCTTCTGTATTAATTAGAAAATCTTGAACAGGAATATCATACTTTTTAGGAGCTTTGAGATTCTCGGTGTATTTCTCCATAGATCTTAACTGTGTCAGAAAACCAGGTGTTATTTGCCCACCGATAATAGAGCCCTTTGCAGTTAACTTCGTAATAGACAAAGTTGTTCCAAAATCTGCTATTAATAGTTCTTTTCTGGATGGGTTCTCTATTGTTTTTAAAGCTTGCAAACAACCAAGAGCTCTATCAACCCCAAAATGTTTCGGAAGGTTTTTTAATTTAATATCTTGAGTTGAGATTCTATTTTCTTGCTTGAGAGTAAAATCTGGTAGTTTTCCTACTGATGCCCAAATTAAATTATTTAAATTGATATTTTGAGGCACATCAGTATTTTTTTGTGTGTGAAAAAACTTATACTTTGTTTCTAAATTTTCTGCCCAGTGAAGCCTGCTATTGCCAACTAAAAGGAAATTAATATTATCGATCATAGTACTGAAAGAAAAATTTAATTTTCAGTATGAATTCCACATTCTTGCTTCATTCCGCTAAATCTTGTTGTCCTGCCTTCCTTATCAATGCTTTCAGGAGAACTGGAATGCCAATCTCCGACAGTTGAATAACCTTTTGAGAAAAGTGGGTGTGACGGTAATTGATTTTCTTTCATGTAATAAAAAATATCTTTGTTTTTCCAGTTGAGCAAGGGCCTTAAAGAAAGTCGTTCGCGTATTACGTCAACAAAATTCATTTTATTCCTATTATTCGTTTGCTCCGATCTCACACCGCTAGCCCAACATAATATGTCGTGTTTATCTAAAGCATTTTCTAAAGGTTTGATTTTTCTTATGTCATGGTATTTATCTAAATCGCTAGATTTATTAGTTTCCCAAAGTTTTCCATAAAGGGATTCCATTCTTGCTGGAGATAGTTCACTTTGTAAAACCTCTATTTCTAAAGATAAATCATTAATTAGTCTCTCTGCATACTTATAAGTCTCTGAGGGTAAGTAACCTGTATCTATCCAAAAAATCTTAATTTTTTTTTGTAGTGAATGTTGATGAACCATATGTAAAATCACTGACGATTGTATCCCAAAGCTTGTTGTAATAGCAAAGTGATTATCAAAGTTTTTATAACCCCATAATATTATTTCTTTGGGGGTCATATCTTTTAATTTTTTATTATGCCCTTCTAAATTAAGTTGAATACTTTCTAGCGTTTTCTCAATCATTATCAAAGGTAGTTAGGGATTAGAGGTTATTTCGCTCAGTTTGAATATTATTCGTTTAATTTAATAATACATTTAGGTTTAACAATATATCCTTCATGAAATCAATAAAAAAACCAATAGTAATAGTTGGCGCAGGCTTTGGAGGTATGACAGTTGCTTCAAACTTAAAAAGACTTAATCCTTCTTTGCCAATCCTAGTCGTAGATTCTGAAGCAAATTTTCTATTTAAACCTTTAATGTATGAAGTTTTAAGCGAAGAATTATCAATGTGGGAGACCGCTCCTGAATTTTCAAATATATTTTCTAATTTAGGTATTACTTTTCTAAGAAATTGTTTAACTAAAATTAGATTTGATGAAAAAATTCTCGAATTTAGTGATGATTTTAATGTGGGTTATGAATGTTTAATTCTTTGTACAGGGTCTTTATCTAGTAATTTTTCAGTGAAAGGTGTAGATGAAAATTGTTATTTTTTTAATAATTTAAATGATCTTAAAAAATTAAAGTCCTTTTTACAAAAATTTCAGAATGACAAAATAAAGAAAAACTTATTTGTAATTGGAGCTGGTCCTTCTGGGGTAGAGATCGCATGTAAAATTAGTGATATATATAAAAATAAATTTGATATAAGAATTGTTGAAAGGTCTAATGAAATTTTAGGTCGAAATAAGATTTTTAATCGAGAAGAAGCGGAGAAAGCTTTAGAAAGAAGAAACGTAAAAGTTCTTTTAAATTCCACGGTTCAAGAAATTTCTGACCATAAAATTTGTATTTTGGATGGTTCTGAGTTTAAGGACTTAGATCAAGATGTTGTGATCTGGACTGCCGGGGTCAAACCTAACCTTCCATACATTGATGAACAAGTCACACAAAAAAACGGAAGAATTCTCGTGAATGAAAAGTTTCAGATAGAAAATTGTGTAAACTCTTTTGCTATTGGAGATATTTCAATCATTAAAGGTATGGAGGATTTGCCTTTGACCGCTCAAGTTGCAATGCAACAAGGAAATCATCTTGCTAAAAATATCGAATTACTTTTTAAAGAAGAAGAGCTTTTACCTTTTGATTTTGAGGACAATGGTGAAATGATTAGTTTAGGAATTGGCGAAGCATCTATTTCTGCATTAGGTGTAACTTTTTCGGGTAAATTGGCATTTGAAGCAAGAAGATTGATTTATGCTTCAAAAATGCCTGATATTGGTAAAAGCTTAAAATCTACGGCTTCTTGGTTATTTCAAAAAAAGTCTACTATAAATAATTTTATTAATAAAAAACCATAAACAAATTTAAACTTTTTTGGTCTACTGTTTATGGGTATATTGAGTTAAATAAGTTTGATATGAATCTGATTTCTTTTTTTAGTAATAATTTAGATGCACTAATAACGGTATCAGTTTTATTTCTGTCATTAATTTTATTTATAAGAAATACTATAGCCCCTGAATTAACTGGTTTATTGTGCGTTGGAATATTTATTGTTACTGGAGTTCTAACCCCTGAAAAAGCTTTATCTGGTTTTGGAAGCCCATCTTTAATCACTTTAATGGGTTTATTTGCAGTTTCATCTGCATTATTTAAAAGTGGTGCATTAGACAGAGTAAGGGAGCTTATATCCTCTGAAAATATTAAAACGCCTAGAAAATTAATTTTACTAATAACTTTTTTAATAGCTCCAATATCTGGAATTGTTCCTAATACGCCAGTTGTAGCGTCCCTTTTGCCTTTAATTGAAGGCTGGTGTGAACGACGAAATATTTCACCATCTAAAGTCCTTTTACCTTTATCTTTTGCAACTCTATTAGGAGGAACACTTACATTATTAGGTAGCTCAGTAAACCTGTTAGTAAGTGATATTAGTCAGCAATTAGGCTATGGGTCTCTTGAATTATTTAGCTTGACTTCAATAGGGATTCCAGTTTGGTTAATAGGCACAACATATATGATCTTAGTCTCTGACTTTCTTTTGCCTGATAGAGGAAGAAATAAAGATTTTATTAAAAATGGTAATATGAATATCTATTTTACAGAAGTTACCATTCCTTCTTCTTCTGAATTAGTTGGCAAATCAGTAAGAAATAGTAGATTACAAAGAAGATTTGATGTTGATGTTCTTGAGTTGCAAAGAAACGGAAAAGTAATACTACCTCCTCTTGCAGATCGCAAATTTGAGCCTGAAGATAGATTGATAGTACGTGTTACTAGGGAGGATTTGTTGCGATTACAACAAGAACGTACAATTTTGTTAGCTGAAAATAAGAGATCTTTTAGCGGCACTAATCTTCTTTCTACTGAAGAAGGCACTAAAACTTTCGAGGCTTTGCTTCCTTCAGGATCAACTTTAGCAGGAGCAAGCTTGAGAGAACTAAGATTTAGGCAACGTCATAATGCAACAGTTTTAGCCCTCAGAAGAGGACAACAAACTGTTCAGGAAAGATTAGGTCAAGCCGTTTTAAGAGCGGGAGATGTTTTGTTACTTCAGGCACCTTTAGACTCAATAAGAGGTTTGCAAGCAAGTAATGACTTATTAATTTTGGATCAATTTGAAGATGATTTACCATTTTTAATTAGAAAACCAATTGCAATTGCAATTGCAATTGGTATGGTTCTCTTGCCCTCCTTAACTAATATTCCATTAGTAGGATCAGTTCTCTTAGCAGTTATAGCGATGGTTGCTTTTGGATGTTTGCGTCCTGCAGAAATACAAAGGTCAATCAGGCTAGATATTATTTTATTATTAGGTTCATTATCAAGTTTCAGTGTAGCTATGCAAGTCACTGGATTGGCCGATCTAATAGCTATAAATTTGGATTTTGTCTTGAGTGGAATGCCACTCTATTTTGCTTTAATAGTAATTTTTGTAGCTACTGTAATACTTACTCAATTTATAAGTAACGCTGCTTCTGTTGCGCTTATATTGCCTGTTGCCATTCAGTTTTCAAGCGTTCTAGGAATCTCGCCAAATGCCCTAATAATGCTTGTATTGTTTGGTGCAAGTCAATCATTCTTAACTCCCATGGGTTATCAAACAAATTTAATGGTTTACGGACCTGGCAGATATAGATTTTTCGATATTGCAAAATATGGTGCGGGATTAACATTTATAATGTCATTGACTGTGCCAGCTTTGATAATTTTAAATTATAAATAATTAAATAAAGTGAAAATAAAGAACGTTGTTTATAAATTAAAAGAAATATACAGAAAGTTATCTGTACCTCAATTCACAATTGTTACAGGATTAATTATTATTATTTTTGGAACCTTAATTTTAAGTTCTCCATTATGTTCTTCATCGGATGTAGGTTTGTGGGAAGCATTCTTTACATCTACTTCTGCAATAACTGTTACGGGTTTAACTATCATTGATGTCGGAGTTGATTTAAATATTTTTGGGCAAATCTTCTTAGCTTTAATGCTTTTATCAGGTGGTTTAGGATTAATGGCTATTACTACTTTCTTACAGGGATTTGTTGTAAAAGGTACTCAGCTTAGAACTAGATTGGATAAAGGTAAGACTCTCGATGAATTTGGGGTTGGTGGAATTGGGAGAACTTTTCAAAGCATTGCTATAACTGCCACTTCTATTATTTCTTTTGGAGCAATAGTATTATATTTTTTCGGGTTTCTAGAAATTCAAAATAATTGGGAGAGACTATGGTCTGCAATTTTTCATAGCATTTCTGCATACAACAACGCAGGTTTTTCTTTATGGTCTAATAGCCTCCAAGATTATCGATCTAATTTTGTTGTCAATATTGTATTTATTTTTTTAATTGTAATGGGAGGACTTGGTTGGAGAGTTATTGACGATATATGGAGTCATAGAAAAAATCTTTCATATAAAAAATTGAGTCTTCATTCTAGATTAGTAATTAGGACAAGTTTTTCCTTAATAGTTTTTGGATCATTAGGCTTTTTTATAACAGAGACGTTATTAAATAGTCAATTTTTTAGTGATCTAAATTTCTTTGAGAAAATCTTATCATCTATTTTTGAAACTGTTAGTGCAAGAACAGCGGGATTTACAAATTTCCCAATATCTTTAAATTCAATTTCAGATACAGGCCTCTTGCTATTGATGACATTGATGTTTATTGGAGCAAGTACCGGTGGTACTGGTGGGGGAATCAAAACTACAACTTTTATTGCCTTAATGGCAGCAACTAGATCAACGTTAAGGGGACAAAAAGATGTAATTATTAGTAATAGATTAATTTCAGATAAAGTTATTTTGAAAGCAGTTGGAATAACTGTTGGCTCTTTACTTTTTGTTCTATTGATGGCTATGTTATTAAGTACTACGAATACTTTTATTAAAAAAGAATCATTTACATTTCTAGAAATTCTTTTCACTTGTATTTCTGCATTTGCAACCGTAGGTTTTGATATCGGTTTGACAGCAAAATTAAATCATTTTGGTCAATTTATTTTAATTATTGGTATGTTCGTAGGAAGACTTGGAATTCTTTTGCTTTTGAGTGCTGTTTGGCAAGCTCTTTATAAGAGTAGAATAGAGAGACAAAAAAGAATTGGCTATCCAAAAGCTGATCTTTATGTTTAGTGTTAACTAAAATTTATTATGGCTGATTGGTGGCAATGGTCTCCACAAAAAGAAGATGAATCTCTAACTTTTGCAGTTGTAGGAGTTGGTAGATTTGGTACTGCTGTTTGTAGAGAACTTATAAGTAATGGTGCAGACGTTTTAGCTGCAGATTCTTCTGAGAAGGCTATTGATGATTTAAGGCAATTAGAACCTTCTATTGAGGCAAGAGTAATAGATTGTACTGATGAAGAATCAATGAAGGAATCAGGCATTTTAGAGATGAATACAGTGGTAGTTGGTATTAGTGAGCCAATTGAAGCAAGTATCACCACTACTCTTATAGCTAAGGATAGTGAAGGAACAAAAGTAAAAAAAGTAATTGCAAGAGCTACAAGTGATTTACATGAAAAAATGTTAAAAAGAGTAGGTGCTGATAAGGTTGTTTTCCCTTCAAGAATGCAAGGTGAAAGATTAGGTTTAGAACTTGTTAGACCCAATCTAATTGAAAGATTAGAATTGGATAATCAAACTGGAATAGATGAAATAACAGTCCCAGAAGAATTTATTGGGAGATCTTTAAGAGATTTAAATTTAAGAAAAAATTATTTAGTTAACGTTCTTGCTGCTGGTCCTCCAGAACAATTGACAGTCAATCCTCCTGCAAAATATATTCTTGAGAGAGGAAATATTTTAGTAGTTATGGGGAAAACTTTAGATTTACAAAAATTACCTCAAAATTAATTATTTATTCTCGGATTTTTTTTGTGTATATAATTCTTTGAGGAGCGCCTTTTAATCTTTTAATACTTTGTCTTTCTAATGTATCTCTGAAATTATCGGTATCAATATTAGTATCTGATGTTTGTGATTTGGCTTCTCTTTTGAAATAATTTTTAATTCCTTCCTGAATCAATACCTTGGCCATATTGCTGACGGTTCTTGATTCATTTTCAGCTAAAGAATTTAGCTGCTCACAAATTAATTCTGGAAGAACCACTTGAATTCTAGGGGATTTTGGTTTTCCATTAGTTGAGTTTTGGCGGGTTGCCATTAGTCAAACTGAATAACTGTTACTTTTAAGTATACACAGTTAGTCAAGGGTAGTATCTTTGTGTATATTAATAGTAAGCATATAAGCCTTTGATTAATTAGTTCCTTGTGTAAATTATGAAAAATTCAAGAAAACTTGATTCTTCTCAAAGATCAACAATTGAAAAAAAGAAAAAAAAATTAATACAGTCTGAGTCTTTAAGTAACGAGAATAGTGATGTATTGGTATCTGCAGTAATCAGTCCATATTTATTGACTCATCTTCATCAAATTCTGCAGCGTTCAGAATACTATGCTCAGAAAGATGGAAGAATATCTCATGCTGCTAATTTTGCAAAGCTTAGGAAAGTTCTATGTTTAGATGCAAGAAGTATGGCAGATGCCTCAGCCAAAGAAATAAAAGATACTGATAATGATTTATCTATAAATAAATATAATGAACAAAATGTAGCTTGAGGGAATAGTCTATTAATATTAATTAATGGAAACTGATGACTAGTAATGTTGAAAAACTCTACAATTATATAGCCGATGATTCAAGAAAAAAACAAAGTTTATTTTTGATGGCTCTTAATAATCCAA
>CABZLA010000029.1 GCA_902526435.1 uncultured Prochlorococcus sp.
TTTAAGTGATTCCAGTTATTTAAACTGAAACGGATCTACAAATTGTTTATTTAAATCTATTTAGAATTCAATAATTCTTGGATATGTCACAGTTGGCATTTCATGACTTGCAGTCCAACAACACATTAAAAACAATTCTTTTTAACCTTTTTATATAAGTTATTTATTTAAGTGCTTCTTTTTATACATGTTTCTTAGTTCAACATAATGTTCCAGACAAAGGTTTACATACTTAGGAAACTTTGCAGCAGATATTTTATTTTCTCCATAATTAGCACCATCTTTGATAGATAAGAATCTATCTGCCCATCTCAAGCAGTATGTCTTCTCTTCCGTCAGTTTTGTTTCAACTGCATATAAAGGAAGGGATAAAGACATTAGAAGTGATAGTGAAATTAATTTCATTTGATTTTGTCCTCCAATTTTAAGCAGTACTAGATCTTCAAACCTCCTTCATTAAGAAGTAAAGAATGCCAAGTTTCTAAAATATCTTTTCTTGATTCAAGTCGCATTGCATAATCATAATTACCAATAGAATCTTCTTTTAGTAAATGTCCCAAGCACCTTGATATATCCCTCTCATTTTTTCCTTTTTTATCAACCAAAGTATTTGTTATGACGTGTCTGAATCCATGAATATCTTGTACTCCTTGGTAACCCAATCTTCTTAAAATACTATTTGGAGTTTGAGAAGACATGTAAGGATTATTACCCTTAAATGGACTATAAAAAACATATTTTTGATTACCATTAATTGAACGCAAATAATCAATTAATTTTCCAAGTTGAAGCGTCATAGGAATGTAATGCGGATTATGTTTATCTTTTTTAGTTCTTTTAACTCCTACAGTTTCTGGTGGTAACTCCCAATATGTTCCTTTATTATTTTCCTTTAACCATTCCCATTCCAAACAAACTACTCCTGAAACTCTGATCATCATCATCAATGATGCTACCCATGATAGATGCGTTAATCTTCCACAATTAACAGGATATCCATTAATATTTTGTTTTAAATTAAAGTTTTCAATAAGACCTTGAAAATCATTCCAATGTAGGTGTGGATGTGGTTGTTGTTCTGGAATATCTTTTTCAAACAAAAATGGTTTATTTAATCCAATCGGTGCTAATTCAGGATGTAAAAAACAATTTTCTGGTAATAAAGCATACTCAAAAATATTGTTTAATAATCTCCTAAATCTACTTGCTGAATAAACTTTACCCTCTTGATTTTTAGGATCGCAAACTCTTTGCTTAAAGAACATAGTTCCTTCTCTGCCTTTGAAATAAGTGATTGGTAGATTTGATGGCAAATATTTCATAATTTGACCGCATCTATTAGAGAGTGTTCGGTAACTGTCTCCATTTTTTTTAAGATCTTTCTTTTTTTGTTCTAGGAATAGTTCAACAACTTCTTCAAAAGTTTTAGTTGATTTTGGATCTACAAATTGGATATCAAATAGATTTGGATCACAATTATTTTCTTTTGCCCAACTTTTACGTTCTGACCATTTTCGTTTGTACTCCTCGATATCAGATTCTTTGAGTTTGATATGAAAAGAACCAAAACTACATTTAAAAGTTTTCTTATTAATTGATACTTTCCCTACCACTCTTCTGCTATTGGTTGGTTCTGGTGCAACAACAACAAATAAACCTTTATCAATTTTTAACCACTGCTCTTCTTCATTAGCAGCAGAGGTATTAATTTGTTTTGCTGAATAAATCCTTTTATCCTTCATACTTCCACTTTCCTTGAATGAAAAGTTGAATCTCTGATCTTAACCACCCAACTCTTCGGGATCCTGGAATTGGATGAACCTTTTTGGGAAATTTTTTTTCACTAATTCTTCTGTTGACTGTTGTTTCACTTGTATTGAAGATCTTAAAAATGTCGTCCCAATATAGAAAATGATCATTCATATCCTCATTTTTCATTAGTCTTCCTCCTCAAGTAATTCTGAATCCCATTCAGTTGGATCAAAAGTTGCTACAGCGTCATTGATGATCCACCAAAGATGTTGAATAAGTGTTTCATTATTCTTACCAAATAGTTTTTCTAGATCTGAATTGATTTCTTCAGGTCTGATAATTACATGTTCTGGATTGGTTGAGTTTCGATCTGCTCTTAATCCATATTTCTCAACCATTAAATATTGCGTAAGTTGAGATTGCAGCAAAGACAGCACAGTATCTTCGCACATAGTTGTTCTAATCATTTTTCTAGTAATTGTAAAAATATGAGCAGTTGAATCTATACCTTTTGAAGAATAACTCGATCCTATTTTGATCCGTTGCCCATTGAGTACATTATACTCGATTTTTAGTGATTTGTCAACCCTAACACTAGTCATACCAATAGATCCCAGTGAAATCCCCTTGTCACGCATGATTGAAAATTAAATAATTTGGATTAAAAATTATTCAGGAAATCCAATAAAAAAGAACGTCCCGAAAACGTCCCGAAAAATACAAATATTCTTAAAAACTACCTTCAAAACCAGTCATAAACATATCATTACCAGTCAATATGACACCCGACGAGGGCACTCGTTGGATAGCTTGGTATCAGTGAGATTGCCACTATCGCTTAAAGAAATTCATTAGAAGTGGACGTCCGATTACGGGTCCACTTTTCTGTTTTAAAGGTAAATATCTGGAGGTGCATCATTCTCGCATAGATACTCAAAGCTTCCTTTTCCGTTAGTTGATAAGTTTTTTCTTCCAAGGGTTTCATTTTTTGTACTTACTCATTTGCTCGAACATACTCAAATATTGAGAAGGAAATACACTGGTTAAATCATCTATTCTCTCTTCATCTAATACAACACCCTCCGGCAATTTCTTGATTAACTTTGGAATAGCTTTTTTTGTCTCTTCTCTGCAGAAGTTAATTCTATAAGTGGCTTCTTTTTTTATATTATTTTTAATCAATCCATCTTTTTCAAGCATTGATTTTAAATCAAGATTATTTCCTTTCAGAAGCGCAATTAAAACAGTGTCTGCAATTTTTAAAGCTTCGCCAGTTTCTTTATCTTTATTTATCTCAAAAATCCAAGTGCAGGCACCAACACCCAATGCTCTTGCAATACAATCATCATTTCCAATTTCATCGCAGGGTAATCTAAAAGACTCTTCAATTTTTTTCAGATCATATCCACTCTGACCTTCTGGAAACCCAGCTTTAGCGTAGAAAGGAAATAAAAATAATATTGAAGCAAGAAGTAGGCGTTTCAAAATTATTCAGAAATCCAGCGGTTAATTATTGTCCCCTCATAAATATGACCGGATGCTTCGACTATTGGCTTAGTTTCTGGATTAACAAAGATGTCATAACAAGTATTCACTGGTCCTTGAAACATAACGGTTGCTCTTTTTGGATCTTCTAATGATTTACCAATATAAAAGGTTTTCACTCCCATCTCTTTAAACATGGCCTGTTGTTCAGGAGCATTCATATGAGCCTCATATTCCTCAAAAGTATTGCTTAATTTGAAATCTAAAACAGTTGTTTCAATTGACATAAAAAAAGGAGCTGAATGCCCCTTATTCTAGATCGACTGTCAATCTCTCTCTATGAGTATACTTTGGCAACTATTGGACCAGCTTCCTCATCAGTAAATACAGGTGTGGTTTCCCAATTTAGAAATTCAGCCCATTCAGCGGCATGTTGATATATTGCTTTTGGATCATCAGTCTTTAAAACTATCCAACCCTCTAAAGAACCAGGTGCATGATACCTTCCAATCATCTCAACTCCAGGATAATCTCCCCCACCACTAAGAAATTTTTCTGCACCTTTTTGATGATATCCAGTCTTAAATGACCAATGCTGAACATAAAGCATTTTTTTTAATTTTATAGGCTTTCTATTATTAGCAAAAAAAATAATTCCTGAAAATAAATAATGTTAATTGCCTCTTATTTTAGATCGACTGTCAATAATTTAAAGATTTTCTCTACCTCTAAGTCCTCTTTAGGCACTTTGCCAAAACCATTGTCTTGATTCGATTTTATTTTCATATTTTGGTTGAATTTGAACTGGTATAACCTTGTTTTTAGGTTCAATTTTCTCCAACTTATTATTTCTCTTAGCCGCATCAAGACTTATCAAAAAAATTATTACAAAAACAACAGAAAACATATAAGCAAAACCATAAAACGGGCTGTATTTATTTCCTATGAATCCTGCAGTTTCTAGTGAAATTAAAGTCGCAATCATGAGATCGCTTTTAGGAAGTTGAGACCATCTAATCATCAATAAAAAATTTAGCTATTTGAAAGATAAAACATTAAATATAAATTCTCAAGGGGAAAGAACATAAAAAAGCAAGAATTGATTAAAAATCATATTGACTTGATAGCTATCCGCCTACTTTGACGTATTCAAGATTATAGATATATCTTTCACCATCATCATTCCCATCATCGTCATCGTCCTTAAAAGACGAAATTAAAACGTACATTCCAGTAAGTCCTAAGATCATTGAAAGATAGAGAATTGGATCTGTCATATTTTCCTTATTAATAATTATGGTTGATTTCTGCAGCTTACGCGGCAGTCTCATGACAACCATGTGGATACTCTAGGAAGTCTTAATTATTCACTGAGTATTTATACGTACCTGCTCCCGAACCTAATCGTTCCTTAACCCGTACTAATTTGAAATCACGAATCTAAAACTTTTCTCAGTTGTTAGTTTTAAATTCTCCGGAATCAATCAGATTTTTTATTAAACGTTTATTTTCGGTATTCAGATTTTCTAATGAAGATTTGGTGAATTGTTCTTTTGCCTCAAAATTTGCTGTTTTAATTATTTTTTTATTTGGTAATTTTTTATGAGGCTCTGATTGCATCTTTCTTATTTAATGATTTCACGCGACTCTACAGGAATGATCAACTTTCTTGAGTATGAATTTTTACAAAAAATAAGTTAATTTTAAAATCTTTAAAGTATTTTCTTGGCAGCTCTAAGGAAAAAACTGTGGAAAAACCTGTGGAAAAATTTCAAAAGCAAGTATAAACAAAAGTGAGTTGATGGTGGATTGGTTCTAAATTAATTACCTTGAAAGGCTGGAGTTAAAATACCTCCATGAAAATCATCATCATCATCGTTACTATCTTCTGAGAAAATTAATTTTCCAACTTCTAATCCAAAATAAAGACAGAAAATCCAAATAAAAACATCACCTCCAGAAAGGCCCATAATCCAACTTAGGACTAATCCAATTAATAAACTAATTCCGACTAAAGTAATTTCCAAATCCTTTATTTTTTTAAACAAACTAATAAATAATTATTAAAAAAGAGGTTTCAAAGATAGCAGAATCTTGTGATATTTGACTATTGACTTTTGTGCGATTTTCCTAACTTTACTTCTTTTACAATGCAGACAAATTTGTTAGGAGGAAAGTTTTTATACTTTTTATATTAACTTTTGATTTTTTCCTCAACTAAAAGTATTTTTTGTAAATATATTATTCAAAAATAGATTGATTTTGTGGTTGAAGCTTTATCAGGAAACTGGGGAATTTTATTAATTTTACTTTTAAGATCTACAAGCATTGTTATTCCTATCTTGCCTGGAACATATTGCTTATTAATTTCTGGATATCTTTTTGGGTTAGTAAATGGATTATTAATAAGCTTTATTGCTGATTTACTTGCATGTTCAATTAGTTTTTCATTATCTAGAAAATTTGGGAGGAAAATACTTCAACGAATTATGTCGAAAAAATATTTGGATAAATTTGAAAATCTATCCAAAAAATATCTTGAGAAAAACTTATTTCTTTTAACTGGTTTTTTAATGACGGGTTGGTTTGATTTTGTAAGTTATGGAGTTGGGCTGACTAAATTAAGATTTAGAAAATTTCTTTTAGCCTTAGTTGTTAGTGCCCTTCTTTCAGATTTACCATTTGTTGCCACTGGAAATGGATTTAGAGAATTACAAAATCAGAATTTCAATATTAAAAAAATTATTGATGGAGAAGTCCCCTCACTTCAAAGAGAATATTTAATTGTATTTATCATAAGCGTGATATTGATATTCGGTTTGGGAATTATCAGAAATCTAATTGAAAGGAAGTATCTTAAATCAACAAATAAAGTTGGAAATTTTGATTAGTCATAGCACTCAGATTATGTTCACTATTTTAAAAAGACTTTATTTCCCCTTCGATAAAAAGTAATTAAAAAAAATACCGCCTGCAACTAATAAACCTCCAATCGCGATAAAAATAAGTAAATCTAAAATTGATTTATCGGTATTTACTTTTAAGAAAGTTAAGGCAAATAATATTGAAGGAAATAGTAATATTATTTTTGGAATTATTGATTCATACCATTTTTTTAAAACAGTATCTTCTTCTTCATTTAATTTTTGATAAATCCTTTCAAGCTTATCTTTTTGTTCTTCCATTAATTTAATTTTTCTGATCTTTTGATGATTGTATGAATTCTAGCTTTCTTGCAAGTCTATGAAGACCTGACCAAGTTGCAGTTTTTCTTTGAGCAGAAATTATTACTTTTTGTTTGTTTTTTGGCGTTAAGTTATACGTTTTCAGAAGTTTTCCCAGTGATTTTGAATTAGCAGAGTTGCATGTATTCATCATCTTAATTTTTAATTTTTGAAATAAAACTTTTTCCAAGTCCTTTAATCTCTATTAATTCACTATAAGGTGCATTAAGAACTTGTTCTTTAGTAAGGTATCCAGATTCCCATAATATTGAAGCAATATTTTTAGTAACTCCATTTAGTTCACACAAAATATTTCTAAAGAAAGAATCAGGAAATCTTTTCTCTAAAACTAACTTTTTATAAATGTCTTTATAAGCTTCTGATTTAATACTTAGTTCATCATTTATCATAAATAATTTTTTTTCTATAGAAATATTGGATTCAACAATTGTTCTAAAATCAATTAAAAAGCTTTTAAAATCATCTTCTAATTTTGACTTGGGTGGGATTCTTCCAATATCAGAAGGCCTTGCATAAATCATATTTTGAGAAATATTTGCCAACTCTTCAAATTCCTCTTCATGTCCATGCCTCCTTACCCAATAGCCGAAATTTCCAGAAGGGTCTCCATCTTTTCCAAGTTTGTTTGGTTCACCTATTAACTTTGGTTTGACTGATGTATCGTTGGTAATAAACCCATCATTTTCAATACAAATTCTTGGAGTTATCAATGATAAATTACAAGTATATTCCCAACCTGTTGTTACAGAATCAGCCCAGAGATCATTAGAATTTTCAGAAATAATTTCTTCTTTTTCGTTCCAATTTCTGAAAAACAAATCAAATAAATTCATTTATTAATCGAAGAAAATAATGTAATTAATAACAATCAAAAAGTATCATTATTTTGTAGTAAGAAATCTATCAAATTCCCAGCAGCTTATATCAAAACTACAATTTTTATTTAATGCTTTTTCCGCAAGACATTTACCAATTAGTGGTGCAAATTTAAATGACTGGCCAGATCCACCTGAAAAAACAGTGATATTTGACTTAGGTTTATCGAGAATAAAATTAACATCATTTGTCATTGTATATGGGCTGACAAAAGTTTCATCACAACTTATTAGACCATCGAAATTATTGACCATAAAATCATCGAGCATTTTTATTAGAGGTTCCATAAAAGGTTTTTTCATAGCGCCCTCACCACAACCAATCAATTCTGAAGGTGTCCAATCAATTCCAACTTTTATTCTGGGCACATTATTTTTATTTCGACTTAAGACTGGGAAACCATAGTACAAACCACCATCATCTCCCTTTGATTTCTGGAAGCAGAACCATTGAGGATAACTATTTATGAAATCCTCATCAACCAGATAATGAGCCCAGAGCATTGGCCAAATTTTTATATCTTGTTTTAAACCTATTGGTTCCAATAATTCATTAGTCCACATTCCTGATGCAACTATTAATTGATCAAAACTTACAGATTGATTTCCTATTATTTCAAGCGAATTATTTTTGTCGTCTATTCTTTTAATTCTGCAACCTTCGTAAATCTGATTACCATTATTTCTTATAGTTTGAATCCAATTTTCAATAGCTTTATCACTTAATATTGCTCCTGCGCTTGGTTCAAAAAGTCCTACAAAATGATCTTTAGGTTTTATCGGAAATCTTTCAGAAATCTTTTCAGATGTTAAAAACTCATAAGGTATATTTTGCTCATCCATAACTTTCTGAGCACCTGGTATAGAACCTTCTATGGTTTCTTCATCCCAAGATTCACCATAAAACAATAGTCCATGTTCTTTTCTCAGAGAATATTTTGATAATGATTCCTGCTCTGCCCATAATTTGTTTGATTCTTTAGCAAGTTTGCATAGTACAGGATCAGAATACATTTCTCTATACATTCTTGATTCTCCAAAACTACTGCCATCGCAATGAGCAAGTTTTTCAGATTCAAAAACAGCTATATTTTTTACTCCCATTTCGCTTAATGATGCTGCTGCACTTAGGCCTGCCATACCTCCACCGATAATGGCCACATCAACATGTTCAGGGATATTAATATTGTTCATTAATTTAAAATGACTCTCCAATGATTTCCTGTTCTTCATTTTTTATTAATTCTAAAATTTCCTGAGAAGCTAATCCACTCTGCTCAAGGACTAGGTAAGAAATACACTTATTCTTTACTGCATTCTTTACAAAATCATAAACCTTTTCAGGAGATGTCTTAGACCATTTAACCGGTGCATATCTTTCAATTGAATCAGCTATTACAGCTCCAGCGTTAACTAGAGGATCAGGAACAATAACAACATTGGAATCCCTTAATTTTTGAGGAATCGTATCATTTTCAAAAGGAGCATTTGCAGCTGAAATAATGGCTTTAGAATTTAGAAGAAACTGAGAAATATTTCCATTTATTAATCCCGAGATTGAACAGGGGAGAATCACATCAAAATTCTTCCTGTACCAATTTTCGTCATTTCCAAGAGAAATAGCACCCTCAATTTCAGTTTTTTCAATATCAATATCAACCACATAAGTTTTTATATCTCTTTTAATTAATTCATGAGCGACTGTACTGCCTACTGAACCGCATCCATGAACCAGAACACCATTTGAAAGATCGCATCGAATACATTTTTCAAAAGCTTCGAAGGCACCTATAACTCCCATCGCAGTGGCAGTACTAGCATCAACATTACTATTAACAGCTGCCAGGACATGAGGAGTCAATTTATATAATTTTTCCATATCATTCACATCAGTATTCAAGTCACATCCGGTTATCATTCTGCCATCAAGATTTTCTAGAAGTTCAGATGTTACTGAGATAAGTTTTTCTTT
>CABZLA010000030.1 GCA_902526435.1 uncultured Prochlorococcus sp.
TCATACCAGGGAGTAGAATTGTAGAAAAAATTATTCAAAATATATTTTTTGAAGTAAATTCATCTAATAAAATACTTTGGTTGTATAAACCTTAAATCAGATATGCTTGAAAAATTTGAAGGAAATTACCAATTAACAATCATAAGAGGGGCTACGACTTCAAAAGATAATTCTGTAAAAGAAATGGAGAGTGCTGTAGTTGAATTAATCGAAGAATTAATTACAAGAAATAATATAGTTGTAAATAATTTGTTATCAATTACTTTTACTGTGACAAATGATTTAGATGCATGTTTTCCTGCTTCCATTGCAAGAAAATGTAAAAAATCTTGATACAGTTGCGTTTTTAGACTGCCAACAAATGTATGTTCCGAATGATGTTGATTTTTGCATAAGATTAATGGCTCAAGTTTTGTTAACTTCCGATCAATCTGTTAATCATCCCTATTTAAGAGGTGCTTCAAAATTAAGGGCGGATAGATGTTAATCTTATAAAAATAATTTTCTACTCAAAATTGATAATTAAGTACTTATCTATCTAGTTAATCTTAAAAAAATGCTTAACAAACAAAAACAATTCATTTTAAATTTTAAAATTTTAAAGCTTTTATTTTTTTCACCATTGTTAATTTCAATTCCATTTTACCTTGCAAATAGTGGTGCAAAAGCAGGACTGGAATTCCAGTGGAATCAAGATTCAGGATATCGCAGATTAAAATGGTTTCAAAAAGAAGATAAAAAAAGATATAGAAATACAATTTTTTTCTTTTTAAGACCTTCTGATAGAAGAACAGGACTTCTAAAAATTACATTAAATATTCCCAAAACATTCGATTCAAATCTTAAAGATAAAGTAACCTTATGTAAGGTGAAAATAGGAGGCTTTGAAGGTCGTACTAAATGTATAGAAGATATTCCTGCAGATATAGAAATAAATGAAGATAATTCATCACTAGATATATTTCCTTACAGTCCAATCCCTTCAAATAAAGATAGTTACGCGATTGTTTTTAAAAATATATTTAATCCTAAAAAGCCTGGTCTTAAGCAATTTCATTCTTATGGTCAGTATGCTCAACAGGATACCTCTTCAAGATATTTAGGAAGCTGGACTATATTGATCGATTAAGTGATAAATTATTAAAGGGATAATAAAAAAAATGACAAAAAGAACATTCGGCGGAACATCAAGGAAAAGAAAACGTGTATCTGGTTTTAGAGTAAGAATGCGTTCTCACACAGGAAGAAGAGTTATTAAAAGCAGAAGAAAAAGAGGTAGAGATAAAATAGCAGTTTAAAAGTTTTTTTTATGATGGCCTTGCCCAAAGCTATGAGATTAAAAGGTCATAGGACTTTTGATTATATTCATAAAAATTCTGTTAAATATTATGGGAAATTAATGACTTTCAAAATAGCAAGATCAAATCCAAGAATTCTCATCTCCCATAACAACATTCATAGTTTAAAAAATTTTAAAGTTGCCATATCTATAAGTAAAAAAGTATCAAAAAAAGCAGTTGAAAGAAATAAACTGAGAAGAATATTGCAGGATTGTTTATTAAAAAATATCAGACAAGAGAATAACCACAAACCTTATTGGTTACTTGTTAACCTGAAAGCTGGTAATCTCTGCAATGATAAAGTATATCTATTGGAGGAATTTCAATACCTAATTTTTAAGTCAGGTCTATTTAAATGATCAACATTAATGAAGAATCTTTTTATGAGGGTGGCCCAGCTAAAAGTGATTTAATAATCAATTTATTTGCTGGTTTAACTCTTCTTGGTCTTCCGTTTACATTTGCTGCAATAGTAAGAGCCTTATGGTTAAGATACAAAATTACTAATAAAAGAATAACTATTGATGGAGGATGGTTTGGCAAAAATAAAACTCAAGTATCTTTAAGCAATATTGAAGAGATAAGATCTATCCCGAGAGGATTCGGTTCTTATGGAGACATGGTTTTAATACTCAACGATGGTTCAAAGGTTGAGATGAAATCTTTACCTCTATTTAGAGAAAAACAAAAGTTTATTGAGGAAAATATGGTTAAAAGATCACAAACGTTAAATCTTAATGAGGTTGAGGGATTTGCAACTAAATCTTGATTAAATTAATTACAAAAGTTTTATTATCCTGTAAAATAAAGTGTCAAATAAAATTAAACCTTCTTTAATATCGTGATCGGGTTCATTTCAGAAAAATTATTAATCCCGATTCTAGATTTTTTCTACGGATTAGTCCCTAGTTATGGTTTGGCCATTGTTGCACTAACAGTTGTAATCAGAATCGCACTCTTCCCACTAAGCGCAGGTTCTATTAGAAGCGCAAGGAGAATGAAAATAGCTCAACCTGTAATGCAAAAAAGGCAAGCTGAAATAAAGTCCAAATTTTCAAGTGACCCAAAGAAACAGCAAGAAGAATTAGGCAAATTAATGAATGAATTTGGTAGCCCTCTTGCAGGATGTTTGCCTTTAATAGTTCAAATGCCTGTTTTATTTGCATTATTTGCAACTTTAAGAGGTTCACCATTTGCAGATGTACCTTACAATATTAACTTAAAAGTTTTACCCCAAGATCAAATTGCAGCTATTGATCCGAAGCCTTATAAATCTCCGAGACATTCAATCTTCGTTACAGAAAAATCTCACTTTCCTGTTATTGCTACGTTACCTAACGGTACAAAATTGGGTTCCGAAGAATCAGTTAAGATAAATTTGCAGACAACAAATGGGAATAACTATTCAGAAGTACTATCAAAATATGATAACGGTTCAAGATTTCTTCCAACATGGACAGTTTCAAAAGGTTCAGAAAACATTAAAGTCTCTCAAGACGGATTAGTTACCGCAATCAAACCAGGAGATGCAACAATTGAAGCTAAAATACCTGGATTAGCTGCAAAAAGTGGATTTTTGTTTATTAAAGCACTTGGACAGGTTGGGTTTTATGTAGACGGTTCAATCAATTGGGATATAGCTACTTTAGTTGGAGCTTTCGGTTTAACCTTACTTCTTTCACAAGTTTTATCTAGTCAAGGGATGCCTTCAAACGCTCAACAATCTACTGCTAATAAAATAACTCCTGTAATGATTACAGGTATGTTTTTATTTTTTCCTTTACCAGCTGGAGTATTACTCTATATGGTTGTAGCGAACATATTCCAGGCGTTTCAGACTTTTCTGCTAAACAAAGAAGCTCTTCCAGCAAACTTACAAAAAATTCTTGATGATCAATTAACAGTCAAAAATAAAGTAATACCTTCTACTGCCAACATTTCAGATAAAAGATTACCATTTGAACCTAATAATAAAAAATAGTTTTTTATCTTGATAGAAAATGGATTCTTGGAGTAAAAATTTCGAATTACTTATAAACTCCAGAACTCCTTTGATATGGATAAGAACAAAAGAAGAAGAAAGATTATACAAAGTAATTGATCAATCATGTAAAAAATTAAATATTAAAAGATTCGTATGTTGGGATTGTGTTAATGGCATTAAAGGATTACTTAATGAAAATGGCAAATTTTCGAACAATCCGCTAGGAGTTCTTAATTGGATAAAGGAACAAACGTCTAAATTACCTACAATTTTATTGGTAAGAGACTTTCATAAGTTTTATGATGATCCATCTATCAGTAGAACAATAAAGGAATTATCATCTTCACTTAGAGAAACGAGCAATAACCTAATTCTTAGTTCACATATATTGCCATCATCTGAAGAACTTGACGATTTAATTACAGTAGTAAACTTACCTCTTCCTGATTTAAGTGAATTAACAGCTCTTATAAAAAAAATTGCTTTTAATACTGATTCTGATTTAAGTGAACAAGACCTAAACGAGCTTGCTTTAGCTTCAAGTGGATTAAGCGAAACTAAAGTTAAACAAGTAACAGCAAAAGCACTCACTCAAAGAGGAAAAATAAGTAAATATGATATCAAAGATATTCTTGAAGAGAAAAAACAAGTTATTGCTAGAAGTCAAATATTAGAATTTTGTGAAAGTAAGTCAAGTCAAAATGATATTGGAGGTTTGAAATTATTAAAAACTTGGCTTAAACAAAGATATAGGGCTTTTTCAAAAGAAGCTCAAGATTACGGATTGCCAATTCCTAAAGGTGTCTTATTAGTTGGGCCACAAGGAACTGGGAAATCTTTAACAGCCAAATCAATTTCTGAAAGTTGGTCTATGCCTCTTCTTAGACTAGATGTCGGTAGATTATTTTCAAGTCTTGTAGGGTCAAGTGAGGCAAGAACAAGAGAGACAATTTCCAGAGCGGAAGCCATGTCACCTTGCATCCTATGGATTGATGAAATTGATAAGGGATTTGGTGGGGATGCGAGAAGTGATGGAGGAACTAGCCAAAGAGTTTTAGCTAGTTTGCTAACTTGGATGGCAGAAAAAGAATCTGCAGTATTTGTAATTGCTACCGCTAATGCTATCGATAAGCTCCCAGCAGAATTATTAAGGAAAGGTAGATTTGATGAAATATTTTTTCTTGATTTACCTAATTCTGAAGAAAGATTGTGCATCCTTGATTTACACCTTAAGAAAAGAAGACCAAGCTATAATTTTCCTCTTTCAACAATAATTGATCGCACACATGGATATTCAGGAGCGGAACTTGAACAAGCAGTTATAGAGGGTATGCACTTTTCGTTTTCTGAAAATAGAGAATTAATGGAAAAAGATTTAATTAAAGCTGTTTCTGAATTAGTGCCTTTATCACGCACAGCTAAAGAGCAAATTGATTTATTAAAAGAATGGTCTTCCACAGGGAGAGCTCGTCCTGCTTCATAGTTTATTTTTAATTTAAAAATATAGGTATAGACTTAGTTAGTTATCCTTCTATTTAATTAATTTTTTATCAAAAATCTCTGATAATGATTTGAGGTAAACTATCTTATTAAGATAAGAGAAAATTAAAAAGAGTGTTAGATCAAAAACTAATAAGAGAAAATCCATCATTTGTGGAAGATAATTTGTCTCTAAGAGGAAAAGTATATGATATAGATTTTATACATAAACTTAGTTTAAAAAGAAAAGAAATTGACATAGAGATATCAAGTCTGCAATCAAAAAGTAAAAAGTTAAGCAAAATAATTGGTCAAGAAATAAGAAATACTAATAATGCTAATTCGCAAGAACTTAATGAATTAAAAGATAAGGGCAATAAATACAAAATAAAAGTTTCTGAATTTGAAGAAAAAAAAAGAATCCTAGATAAACAACTTCAAGATGAAATATCAAAATTACCCAATTTTCCAAGTAAAGATGCACCTCTTGGAGAAAATGAAAATAATAATATTCAAATTAAAGAATGGGGAGATCCGCTAAAAAAAGATAATCTTAAAGCTCACTGGGAAATAGGTGAAAATTTAAATTTATTTGATTCCGTAAAGTCAACTAAAATTTCAAAAAGTCGTTTTATTACACTCACAGGTAATGGAGCGAGGCTGGAGAGGGCTCTTGTTAATTTCATGCTAGATGTGCATTCAAATAACGGGTACTTAGAATTAATGCCTCCAGCATTAGTTAATTCAGAAAGTCTTCAAGGATCTGGCCAGCTTCCAAAATTTTCAAAAGAAAGTTTTAAGTGTGCTAATGATGATTTATGGCTCTCTCCAACAGCAGAAGTCCCTCTGACCGCTTTTCATAAAAATGAGATTATTGATCCAAAAATTTTGCCTTTAAAATACGTTGCATACAGCCCATGTTTTAGAAGAGAAGCAGGTAGTTATGGAAGAGACACAAAAGGTTTAATAAGACTTCATCAATTTAATAAAGTTGAATTATATTGGTTTTGTCATCCAAATAAATCATTAGAAGCTCATAAAGAGATAACGGAAGATGCAGAAAGTATCTTAAAAAAACTTAACTTGCCATACAGATCAGTAGATATTTGTACTGGGGATTTAGGCTTTTCTTCTAGCAGAACTTTCGATCTTGAGGTTTGGCTACCCAGCAGTAAATGTTATAGAGAGATATCTAGTTGCAGCAATTGCCTAGACTTTCAGGCTCGCAGATCATCAATAAGAACAAAAATTGATAAGAAAACCTCATTTATCCACACTTTAAATGGAAGTGGTTTAGCTATTGGAAGAACAATGGCAGCAATTCTTGAAAACGGCCAACAACCTGATGGAAGTGTAAAAATTCCTGATGCTCTAGTTCCGTACTTTGGATCATCTTTCATAAAAACTGCTTAATATAAAATAATGAATGTTTTAACCTCAATAACAGTTTTGGGATTTCTCATTTTCTTTCATGAAATGGGTCATTTTCTAGCGGCAATATTCCAAGGAATATATGTTGATGGGTTTTCTATTGGCTTTGGTCCCTCAATAATACAAAAAAAATTTAGGGGTATAACTTACTCATTCAGAGCCTTTCCTTTGGGAGGATTTGTTTCATTCCCTGATGAAGAAATCAATAACATTGACCCTGAAGATCCAAACCTTTTAAAGAACAGGCCAATAATTCAGAGAGTAATTGTGATATCTGCTGGAGTAATTGCTAACTTACTTCTTGCTTATACGATTTTAATATTAAATGTAACTACTATTGGTATTCCTTATGATCCAGAGCCGGGAATTTTAGTTTTAGCAACTCAACCAGAAAAAGCTGCTTTTAAAGCCGGCTTAGAAGCAGGGGATAAAATATTAAAAATAGATGAAAATGTATTAGGTGTGGGGGATCAAGCCGTAACATTTCTGGTAAAAAGAATCCAAAGTTCATCAGAAGAATCAATATCAATTGAAATTGAGAGAGAGAACTCTTATCAAAAATTAACTTTAATTCCTCAAAACATAGATGGCAAAGGTACAATCGGGGCTCAATTACAACCAAATATTAAAAAAGAAACAAAAAAAACAAAGAATATTAATGAACTTTTTCAATACACTAATAAGGAGTTTTCATCCCTCTTAATAAAAACAATCGAAGGTTATAAAGGGCTTATTACAAATTTCTCATCAACAGCGCAACAATTAAGTGGGCCTGTAAAAATTGTTGAAATTGGAGCTCAATTATCTGAGCAAGGAGGAACAGGGATTTTGTTATTTGCTGCATTAATTTCAATAAATTTAGCTGTTTTAAATTCTCTTCCATTACCACTTCTTGATGGTGGTCAACTTGTTTTTACTCTTATTGAGGGATTAAGGGGAAAACCAGTACCAGTAAAAATTCAAATAGCTGTTACTCAATCAAGCTTTTTTCTTTTGGTAGGACTTAGCGTTTTATTAATAATTAGAGATACCAGCCAATTACTTATAGTTCAAAGATTGCTTAATCAATAGTTTTTTATTTTGATAGTTGAACTGTTAAGATAATAAATAACTTTATGTAGACATTTTAATGGCAAAAAAATCAATGATTGCTAGAGAGGTAAAAAGAAAAAAGCTAGTGAAAAAATATGCTGCTAAGAGAAAATCATTATTAGATGAATTTAATGCGGCCAAAGATCCTATGGAAAGATTAGAAATACATAGAAAGATTCAAGGACTTCCAAGGAACTCAGCTCCAACAAGAGTTAGGAATAGATGTTGGGCTACAGGTAAACCAAGGGGTGTATATAGAGATTTTGGATTATGTAGAAATCAACTAAGGTTAAGAGCTCATAACGGTGAATTACCAGGATTAGTAAAATCTAGTTGGTAATCGAATAAATTTATAGAATATTAGAAATTAATTATTTCTAATATTTCAGAAAAAACTTAGTGATTTCAACATATTAAAGTTAATATCAATACTTTTAAAATAATTAGTTTGAAACCTTATTTAAATAATTCTCTCAATATGTACCTATGAGATGTAACAATAAATTATGTATAGATTTATAATTTAAAAAGTGGAAGAAAAAAATACGTCGATCACGTTTGACGGACGAGAGATACGACTAACTACCGGACTATATGCGCCTCAAGCTGGCGGAGCTGTAATGATTGAATGTGGAGACACATCTTTATTAGTTACCGCAACAAAAACAAAGAAAAAACAACCCGCAGACTTTCTACCTCTAATATGTGATTACGAGGAAAAATTATATGCTGCAGGAAGAATTCCAGGTGGCTTCATGAGAAGAGAAGGCAGACCTCCTGAAAGAGCAACTTTAATAGCAAGGTTAATAGATAGGCCAATGAGGCCCCTTTTCCCTGCATGGATGAGAGATGAGATACAAATTGTTGCTTCTTGCCTCTCCTTAGACGAAAGAGTACCGGCAGATGTGCTAGGCGTCACGGGAGCTTCTATTGCAACTTTATTAGCTGAAATTCCATTTTACGGACCAATGGCTGCTGTGAGAGTTGGGCTAATAGGAGATGACTTTATTTTAAATCCAAGTTACAGAGAAATAGAAAAAGGTGATCTTGATATTGTTGTAGCAGGATCTCCCGAAGGAATTGTAATGATTGAGGCAGGTGCCAATCAACTTTCTGAACAAGATACTATCGAAGCAATAGATTTCGGTTATGAGGCTGTAACCGAACTAATTAAAGCTCAAGAAAATCTTCTTAAAGACTTAGGAATAAAACAAATTAAGCCTTCAGACCCAGAAGAAGACAAAACATTAGCTACATATTTAGAGAAAAACTGCACGAAATCAATAGATCAAGTTTTAAAGAAATTTGATCAATCTAAAGAAGAGAGAGATCTCGAATTAGATAAAATAGAACTTGAAGTGCAAACTAAAATTGATTCACTTAAAGATGATAATCAATTAAAAGTTCTTACTTCAGAGAATGAAAAAATAATACATTCTGACTTCAAAAAATTAACCAAAAAATTAATGAGAGAACAAATCATTAATGATGGAAAAAGAGTTGATGGTAGAGATCTCGACGAAGTTAGAAAAATATCTGCA
>CABZLA010000031.1 GCA_902526435.1 uncultured Prochlorococcus sp.
TAACTCCACCAAATAATAATTCTAAATTAGAATTCAATACTTGACCACTAGTTCTTGCTATCAACTGTGATACATTGACGTTTCCACCTAAAGCATTAACTGCTTTACCACTAATTGCATTTCTTATTGCATTTTGTGTATCAGGGTCTATTCCACTTTGACCATCACCAGTTAAATCAATACCACCTGTTATAAAATCTGCTGCCTGTTGGAATGCTTCACCTGCATTCTCTTGTAATTTACTTGCAGCAGTTACACCAGCTAATTGAAATATATTCATTGTGGCATCACCCCAAGTTACCACATTAGAATCACTAACTTCTTGTGGTATTGGTAATTCAACGTAATATTGTATTTGTGCATCTCGACTCATTCGAGAGTTTGCATCTGTGACATTTAAACCAAAACCATCATATCCTGTGGTTACAATTTCACCTGGTGTTCTATCATCCCCTCTAAATTTTCCCTCTTGAGTTACTAAAGCTTTTTTCTCATTATAACTTAATCCTAATCCCATTCCTTTTTTAGGTGCCATATACTTAACACACTTAATTAGTAACGTATCACCAGTTTTTTCACCAGGACCCCTTGCTAAAGGATATCCTAACCTCATTTTTATATTTGAATTATCTCTTTGTGTTACTTTTGACTTTGTGCTACCAGTTGTTTTGGTATCACCTATAAATTTATCACCATTCGGACCACCAGTACTTCGATATTCAGGATTTTTTGAGAAATCAGGTGATTTTGTGGCTGCATTATGTTTTGCTTGTTCTATAGGATCTTCTCTGAAAGAAGATAAACCATATTTTTTAATTAATTCTTTCCTAGAAAGATTATTATTTCCTCTATTTCTAGCTCCACTTCCTCTTGTTCCTCTTGCCATATCGACCTATTTTTGTATATATCAACTATTTAGTAGGATTTTGACAAAAGGTAAAGTTCTTAAATCTCTTAATTCCATTTCATCAACTTGGTATAATCCACCGACCACTTCTGGAAATGTATATTGTCTCATTTCACCCCAATGATAATTTAATCCTTTAAATCCCCAAGAGAACACATCAGTCACAGCAACAAGTGGGTGTGAATCGTAAGCAATGCCTGGTGTTTTTGCTTGATATACAAATATATAATAATTACCTGCTTGAGGAACACTACTGCCTTCAGTTAATACTTCGAGTATATCTGTTGCTAAATCATCAGCACTTTCATTACCGATGAATCTTTTCATTATGGGATCTATACGACTCATATGTCTAACTCTTTTTCTGTGATTACTTTAAACTCCCACATTCGGTCAGCACAATATTCCCTTGCTGCTTTCCATTTTGCTTGATTTCTTGCATATTCAAATGCTTCACGAATGTAACCTCTAGTTTGTCTTTTTGGTTTTTTTGGTTTTGTTGTTTGTTTAAGTGGTTTAACTTCAATCAGGTATCTTTTTATTTTACCTGTGTTCTCTTGAACTTTAATATAAAAATCTGGAAAATAACGATGCACACGACTATCGTGCGGTGAAATATACGGAAGAGCAATTTCTTCACTACCCCACTCCAATATTTTTTCATTTTTATCACAATACACCATGAACTTTCTTTCCCAAAGTGATCTGTAAATTATGTTAGTCGGATCACCTTTGTACTTTCTGGGAAAGGATGGATAGTATTTTCCCTTGTAAGCCATCTAAATAACTATACTATAGAAGTATTTAGAGTGCCAGCACCAAGACCAAGAAGAATATCAGATATAATGCCTAAGTTACAGAATGTAGCCCAGACATCTAATTATTTTGTAAGATTTTCATTACCACCAAGCGGATTAAGAAATCATTTAAGAAGAAAAGGTATAGATTCAAGATTTATCGCTGATAATGTGGGATTATTATGCCATAGTGCGGTCTTACCAGGCAGTGCTTTAGCATCACAAAATATTACAGGTGACTATCAAGGAGTGGTTGAAAGATTTGCACACACCCGTAATTTTACTCAAGTTAATTTTGAATTTTACGTTGATAATGAATATAAGTCAATGAAATTTTTGGAACATTGGATGGAATACATTACGGGTGGAAATCAAGTAGATCCTGGTAATGATACTTATTACTTTCAATTAAATTATCCAAGAGATTACAAATCAAATGATACAACAATTGTTAAATTTGAAAAGGATCATCAAAAATTTTTAGAATATCGTTTTGTAGGATTATTTCCATTATCTTTAAATTCAGTTCGAGTTCAATATGGTCAATCACAAGTTCTAAAAGCAACTTGTTCATTCAGTTATGATAGATATATCTCTGGTGAATCATCATCACTAGCAAGAGACTTAAGAAAAGCATATAATGATTTGGGATTTGGTCGTGGTAATGTTAATAAACATGGTTTATCTCTTAAAGATGATCAATTAAATGAACTTGCAGCACGTTCAACATTTAGGTATCTAAATGAGAGAAATACAGAGGGTTCCTATTCATCATTATCTGCTGGTGGTTTTACCCAACGTAATGTTTCAGTTACATATCCTACAACTCCACCTGGCATAAGTCCATAATGTATTAAAATAAGTTTACAGAACCACTATAAATAATTTTACTGAAGTGTAGTAATTATCATGCCTTTACCAACCATTTCAACTCCAACATACGAGTTGGTGTTGCCATCATCAAACAGAAAAATAAAATTTAGACCTTTTTTAGTTAAAGAAGAGAAGATTCTAATTCTTGCAATGGAATCACAAGATACCAAACAAATTGCAAATGCAGTTAAAACTGTTATCACTCATTGTATACTTACAAAAGGTATAAAGGTTGAAAAACTTTCAACTTTTGACATAGAGTATTTGTTTTTGAATATTCGTGGAAAATCTGTTGGAGAAGATATTGAAGTAATGGTTACTTGTCCAGATGATGGAAAGACTCAAGTTCCTACTTCAATAAACATTGATTCAATCAAAGTTCAAAAAAATGATGAACATGAAAAAGATATCAAACTTGATGATACTTATACATTAAGAATGAGATATCCATCATTAAATGAGTTCATCAAGAATAATTTTGCAACTGCTACAGAAATGAATGTAGATGATACTTTTGATTTGATTGCATCTTGTATTGATCAAGTATATTCGGAAGAAGAATCTTGGACTGGTGCTGATTGCACTAAAAAAGAACTATCTACCTTTTTAGAACAACTTGATTCAAAACAATTTAAAATGATAGAAAAATTCTTTGAAACAATGCCAAAGTTATCACATACAGTAAATGTGATTAATCCAAATACTAAAAAAGAAAACAAGATCGTACTTGAGGGGCTACAGAATTTTTTCGGTTGAGTATGGCTCACGAAGATCTTGCGTCATACTACAAATTGAATTTTGCTTTGATGCAGCACCATAAATACAGCTTAACCGAGCTTGAAAATATGATGCCTTGGGAGAGAGAAATTTACGTTTCACTTTTACAACAGTATGTTGAGGAAGAAAATTTGAAAGCACAACAACAACAAAATAGTCTATAATGGATGAGGAACAAGGATTAGCGTCACCACTGGCAGGAGGTATAAGAGCTGTAAGAAGCACTGTATCTTCAAGTATTTTTAGTGGTCGTCAAGCACCTGTTCAAGCTCAACCTGACCCACAGACAACGAGTTTATTACAACAAAACTCTTTAGCACTCAATAACGTTTCTGCACAATTAACAAATATATCTTCACAAGTTGCAGGATTAAATGGTTCTTTAGCTGCTATTCAAGAAAATTTAGCTGTCAGTGATACTTTAGAGAGACAAAGAGAAGCAGCAAAACAAAATCGTGAAGCAATATTAGCAGAGCAAGGATTAAGAGAGGGAAAAGAAAGTCAACTAGAAAGTCGTATTCAACAAGCACTTACACTTCCAGTTCGCAGATTAGCACAAAAAACGCAATTTGGATTAGCTAGACTTGGTGATTTTCTTCTTATATTAGCAGGTGGTTGGTTGACTAATACAGTAGTCAATATGATTAACGCTAATGCAGATGGTAATATTGATTTACTAAACCAACTTAAAGGTACTCTAACAAAACAATTACTGATTGTTGGAGGCACAATGGTTGCCTTAAGTTTGGGATTTAAAACTATATTAAGTGGAATAGGATCTCTTGCCACATCAGCATTAAGATTAGGAAGAGGTGGTTTGTTACAACAACCATTTAATGCAATAGCAACTGGATTACGATTGGGGACTATTGGGTATATTGGAGGACAAATAGCACCAAAATTTGATAATCCCGTTGCGAATGTCATAAGTCAAGTTGGAACTACAGCCTCCCTCTTAATTGGTGGATTTTTAGGTCCTGATTTTTTCAAAGGCATATATGATAGTATTAAGAGATTATTTGGTTTTAAGGTGAAGGGGGATCAAGATCCTGATAAAGAATTAACAATAGGTGATGGTTTGGACGAAATGGGAGCAGAGGATGTTACTGTTGGAATGAGAAGAGGTGGTAAAGTTCTTGGTCCCTCAATAAATCGAGATATAGTTCCAGCAATGTTAACACCTGGAGAATTTGTAATGACAAAAGAAACAACTGACAGAATCGGTGCTAGTTTCTTTGAAGCATTAAATAAAGGTGGAATGGTTGATCAGTCAATTACTCCTGTGAATAAAATGGCACTTAATAATGTAGCAGAAAAAGTTTCTAATTTAGAGGAGGGTGCACCAGAAATAATTAACTTCCCCATCGCTGGTGCTAGTGCTGGAACAGATACTACATCTGATGGATCAAGTGGAGATTCAACAAATAAATTACCTAATATTGGATTTGATAGAAATAATATTCATACCATGTATGCTACATCTCAATATGGAGCTAATGCATAATGTCTTTACAATCAAGAAGGAACTCACTTTTTAAATCTTCGATTAGCATTAGATCGATAGGTGATGCGTTACAAAGTTTTTCTGACGGATTAGTTTCCTCAAGAAAAAATTCTGATGAAACTATTAAAACAATAAGACAAAGAAATATTTTTAAAAGAAATTCAATTCGTAATGATAACAAATATTTTAGACAAAGACAAGAAAATATTAAAAGAAAAGCAAGAGAAGATGAGTTAGAGGCATCTTCAGTACAGGGAGTTCCAAAAACACAAGGCAATATTTTAGCAAAAAGCACCAGAGGTTTTCTCGGTAGAATGTTAGATTTTATTGGTATTCTCATAATAGGTTGGGCAATCACTAATTTACCAAAAATCATAAATGCGATACAAGGGTTGATAAAAAGAATTTCATCAGTTACAGGAATATTAAGTTTATTTGTTGATGGAATTAAGTTTGTTTTAACTGGTATTGGAACAGCCATACAAGGTGCAATATCGAACTTATTAAGATTTGATTTTTTAAAAACGAAGACAGATGTTGAACAGGGATTGGAAGGTGCAAATACAGGATTATTTCAAGCAAGAACAGAGTTAGAAGTAGCAGGTCAAAAAATTTGCGGATTCTGAAACTTTTGGATTGCCTGACCCACCTGCTTTTGATACAACTAAATCACAGCAAGCAATAGATGGAGAGGAAGGTGAAGAGAAAAAAGCTGCTCTCCAAAATGAAGGCACTGAAGCAGAACTTGAAAAAAGAAAGAAAGATCTTGATAAAGTCGTTGATAAAAGCATCAGTGAAACAGAGGAGCAAGTCGTGGAGGGAGATGCTGATGATGTTGAAGGTGTAAGCAATGAACTTGATTCATTCTTACAGGAATCAGAGGGTGGCACGACTGGAGGAAGTTCTTCATCATCATCCTCTGGTGGAGAAACGATAGCAGATCCAAGAGATGAATTAAAGAAGAAACAAAAAGAGGCTTTGACTACAGATAGTAGCAGCAGAAGAAATAGAAGAGGAAGAACCACAAGTTCATCTTTCTTGGGAACTCCTGAGAGTGTAGATAACATAAGTCAGAGTGTCACTCCACAGGGTAATACACTCGCTTCTGTTGATCAATATGATCCTGATTTTCAAACAGGTTCAAGAAAAGTAGATTTATCATCATTAGTTACTCCAACCAAGAAAGAGGTTAATATACCAAGTAATCGAAAATCAAAAAACAAAATAATGATCATTGAAAAACAAAATAATAATGGTAATCAATCAATGAGTATGCCAAGCAGTGGTGGTTCTAAAACCATTGTAAAGGCAGTTGATGACGAAAAGTTATTAATGAAAATGCAAAGCACTTCATCACTTAAGTATACGTAATGGCCGCTGTAGATAAATCACTATACGAAAAATTTATTATAGAATCAGTAAATAGAGCAAAATCTGCTGACATATCTGCTGGTGTTGTAGGTTTTAGTTATTATGAGGATGTTTTCTCTCCAATGATTACTGCAAGGGTAGTGGTTGCTAATACTGGTAACGCTATTGAGGGTGAAGATGGCAAAATTCAATCACTTTATAATGGATTTCCATTAAGGGGTGGTGAAAGAATGCAAATAAAAATCGCTGGTAATTCACAAGATAATGATGGATTAGAGTTTAATGATTTTTATGTTGGATCAATCACCGATGTCATGATTGATTCTGGAAGGGAATTGTTTACTTTGAACTTAATTTCAAGAGAGGCAATTACAAATGAAACTATAAGAGTTGGTAAAAAGTTCCCATCATCACAAAAAATTTCTGATAGTGTAGGAGATATATGCAAGAATTATTTAAGTTCTGATAAATTATACGATGTTGATGAAACACAAAATCCATATGGTTTTTATGGTAATATGAGAAAACCATTTACTGTATTGACGATGTTAGCATCAAAATCTGTTCCAGGCAATGTATCTGGTAAAGATGCTACTGCAGGATATTTTTTCTTTGAGACCAAGGAGGGATTTAGATTTAAGTCTATTGACTCTCTTATAAGAACACCCCCATATCCAGAGAAATATGTTTATGCACCTGGTATTATTGATACTGATGATACAACAAAAGATTTTAAAATCCTAGAATTTAAAACCACTAGAAATCAAAACTTGATAGAAAATCTTGAGAGAGGTGCATATTGTAGCAATCGCACTTACTTAAATCCGTTAACTTTTGAATACACACCCACAACTCAAAAAGTATTTAAATTAGAAGATTATTCTGGTAAGATAGAAAATTTAGGTGAAGATATTGATGTAGTATTACCTTCATTAAGTGCAAATGATAATAGAACATTAGCATCAGTTCCAAGTCGATATATATGTGGTATTTTAGATATTGGAACCACTGATACAAAAGTATCACAAGAAGGTAACGCAGATCCAGCTAAAATACACTCACAAGCAATGATGAGATATAATACTCTCTTTACTCAAATTTTGACAATGACTATTCCATTAAATACAAATCTCATGGCTGGTGATATATTAAATTGTGAGTTTCCTAGAATCGATCAACAAGAAAGAAAAGAACCAGATGAAGTACAAAGTGGATTGTATCTAGTGAAAAAACTAACACATTTTTTCGATTCAAAAGGATCTTACACAAAAATACAGTTAGTTAGGGATACAAACGGGAGGAAATCAAAATGATTGAAAACTCTTTAATTCAAAGTAACTTTCTTGGAAGGGATGGATTTAAATGGTGGGTAGGTCAAGTTGCACCTGAAGAAGCACAAGGTGAACAGATAAACGGAGATGGATGGGGTAATCGTGTCAAAGTAAGAATTATGGGTTATCATCCTGATAATGATGTAGAACTTAAAAATGAAGATTTACCTTGGGCACACATTTTAAAATCACCAGAGGGAGGTTCTGGAAGAGCAGGTAGAGGAAAACCTACTCAAATTCTACCAGGTGATAATGTTCTTGGATTCTTTTTAGATGGAGATACTGCACAACAACCAGTAATATTAGGTGTTTTTTCAAGCACAAATCCTGCAGCTGCAAAATCGAAAGATAAAGAATACACGCAACCTTTTGTACCTTACACAGGATATACAAGCAAAATTAAGCCAAACGATAATATCGCACAAAGTGAGTCTGGAGATCAAAATAAATTATCCAGTCCATCTAACAGACAATTAGATACAGAAACCGCTAAAAAATTGAAGAGGCAACAGGAGAAGTTCAAAAAGTAGCAAGCACAGTATTAGGAACTACAGTAACTTTTGGTGATACATCTGGTGCGAGGTCAGCAGTTACTAAAATTAATGGAGAAGTTCAAAACGCATTGAAGGATTTTAAAAATTCAACACCTCAATTAAAAAACAAAGTATTAGCAAAAGCATCAAAAAATCTAGCAAATATTTCAACAAGCATGTCATCAAATATGATTACTT
>CABZLA010000032.1 GCA_902526435.1 uncultured Prochlorococcus sp.
AGGTTACAAAAACATCTTCCATTTACAAGGCGGGATACTTAAATACCTCGAAGACATGTCAAAGGAAGAAAGCCTGTTTGAAGGAGAATGTTTTGTTTTTGATAAAAGAGTGGCTCTAAATCATGAATTAAAACAAGGTTCTTACTCAATTTGTCATGCATGTGGGATGCCAATTTCTATAGAAGATCAAAAGAATAAGGAATACCTAGAAGGTATTCAATGTCATTTTTGTGTAAACAAATTCAGTGATAATGACAGAAAAAGATTTGAAGAAAGGCAAAAGCAAATAAATAAATTAAAAGAGAAAAATCAAAAAGTTTATAAGGATTAATTGATAATAATTATGAAAGTTGAACAGTTACAAAATATAGCATTTTCCTTAGGCCTAGTTATAAAAATACAAGTAAGAGAAACCATTGGATTATGTTTTTTTTAAAATTGTTATCGCCGAACAAACAGATAATGTCGTAAAGATTTGGGGGGAGATGAAGGGTTGGACTTACCTTAATAAGAAGGGTATTCAACTTGATACATTAAGGATCCTGAGTAACTCTCCACCTTTTGTTTCGGAATTAATATGGGCATCTACCATGGCTTGGGCAATCGAAATGAAAGTTAGTAAAAAAGCACGATTATTAGCTATTTATGATACCGAAGGATATAGTAAAAAACTTGTCAGATACTTTAAGATTATTGGATTTAAAGTTGTAAAAGAAGTTGGTTCTAGTCCAATAGACCTTTTCTTAAGATTAATTTGGGGCGGTGCGGGAACACTAATGAAAGGAAACTGTTCTTTTGTATTAGACAAAATGAAAGAAAAACTTTCTTTAATTGAAAAAGTTTAACCAGCGTGATAACTACTTCTAACTAAGGGGCCACAAGATACTTTTTTAAAACCTAATTTCCTACAAAAACTTTTTAGGTATTCAAACTCCTTTGGTGCCCAATATTTCTTAACGGGTAAATGCTTTAATGAAGGTCTTAGATATTGTCCAATTGTAATTTGATCACAATCCACTTTTTTAAGATCGAGAATCGTAGTTTCTATTTCTTCTAACGTTTCTCCTAAACCCAACATTATTCCTGATTTTGTTTGAATATTAGGAGCAATAGACTTTGCTTTTTCTAATAAGCCTATTGAATTTTTATAGTTAGCACCTCTTCGAACTTCTTTTTGAAGCCTCTCAACTGTCTCAAGATTATGATTAAAACAAATTGGCCTTTGTTCTAGAATTTTTTTAAGTCTATCTTTTTGAAGTTTATTTTTATCTTCATAAGATTTTCCACCTCCCCACAAATCAGGGGTAAGAACTTCTATTTGAATTTTTGGGTCAATTTTTCTAATCTGATTTATTGTTGAGACAAATAAATTAGCTCCATGATCGGGAAGGTCATCTCTGGCTACTGATGTAAGTACAACATATTTTAAGTTTAGAATTTTTACTGCTTTTGCGACTTGAATACTTTCATATTTATTTATTTCACTAGGTTTACCTTTGCTTACCTGGCAGAAAGCACAGGCACGAGAACAAATTGATCCTCCAAGTAAAAAAGTAGCAGTCCCTGAGGCATAACATTCGGCCCTATTAGGACATCTCCCTTCTTCACAAATTGTATGTATATTTGACTTTCTAATAAGTCTTTGCATTTTCTCAAATTCTGAAGCTTTACTAATAGGAAACTTTATCCAAGAAGGAAGCCTTAAAATTCTTTCTACTTTCATCTGATTTTTATTTTCCATTTTTAGATTATATTTGTTCTTCCTTCTAAGGCTCTTGCTAAAGTAACTTCATCAACATATTCAAGTTCACTCCCCATAGGAAGACCATAGGCAATTCTAGTAACCTTTGTAAAAGGAGTTAGTAATTTTCCAATATAAAGACTTGTAGTATCTCCTTCAACGCTTGGAGTAAGTGCGAGTATTATTTCATCAATATCTGATTTACTAACTCTCTCCACTAGACTTCTTATCTCTAATAATTCTGGACTTATTGAATCCATAGGAGAAATCAACCCCCCAATAACATGGTATGTGCCTTTAAACTCTCTTGATCGCTCTAAAGCCAGTAAATCTTTAGTTTCTGCCACTACGCAAATTATCTTTTGATTCCTCTCAGTATTTCTACATATTTCACATTCTTCTTCTGAAGTTAAATTAAAACATTTTTTACAATGACCAACATTACTATGTGCCTCTAGTAATGCTTTAGAAAAATCTCTAATACTAGTTTCAGGTTGTTTTAAAATAAATAATGCCAATCTTTGAGCTGTTCTTGGACCTATTCCGGGAAATTTCTCAAAATGACCAATTAATTTTGAAAGTGGTTTAGTAAAAGTTATCAAGATTAAATTTCTTCTAGAAACAATTTAGACGTATATTTTGAAATTGGATATATTTGTTTGCTTTTAATGTCTTATTATATTTTTAGTTAATAATTTCTAACAACAATGCAAAATATGAAAATTAACCCTTTTAAAAATTTATTATTAATAATTTTATGTTTTGCATTAAGTGCATGCAGTGGAGGAATAAATGCAGGATTAGAGGCTTATCAGAGTCCTGATGGGAGATATGCCTTTTTATATCCAACAGGTTGGACAAGAGTAAAAGTAGATGGGGGTCCTGAAATTATTTACCACGATTTAATTAATAGTAATGAGACTTTAAGTTTGGTGATATCAGATGTAAATAAAGAAGTCGAATTAGAGCAATTAGGGGATCCAAAAGAAGTTGGACAAACATTAATAACTAAGGTCATTGCGCCTGAGGGTTCAGGAAGATCAGTAAAACTTATTGATGCTAACAAGAGAGAGGCATCTAATCATATTTTTTATGATCTGGAGTATGAATTAAATCTTAATGATCAAGATAGGCATGAACTTGCTACTGTCGTAATCGACAGAGGAACTTTATATACTTTTGCCGTCGGAACCAATGAAGAGAGATGGAATAAAGTTGATGGTATGTTTACTAATGTTATAGAATCTTTTAACTTCTTAATTTAGTTTTTGAAAAGATATTTTCTAAATGCCTACTTGAACATTCCATAAATCTGAATATACATTTTTATTGTTTAGCAAAAAATCATGTTTTCCGCTCTCAATAATCTTACCTTTATCCATAACAATAATATTATCAGCGTTTTTAATTGTGCTTAATCTATGAGCTATAACAATGGTTGTTCTTTCTTTAGTTATTTTTGATAATGATTTCTGAATTAAAACTTCTGTCTCGTTATCAACTGAAGCAGTAGCCTCATCTAAGATCAATATCGGGGCATCTTTTAATACGGCTCTAGCCAAAGCTATTCTTTGACGTTGTCCTCCAGAAAGTCTTTGTCCCCTTTCTCCAACGATTGTTTTATAACCATCTGGTAATTGTTCAATGAATTTATGAGCTTCAGCAATTTTTGATGCTTTTAATATATCTTTAAAACTAGAATTACTTGATCCATAAGCTATATTTTCTTTAACAGTTCCATGAAAAAGATAAGTTTCTTGACTCACTAGAGATATGCATTTTCTTAATTCTTTTAACTTAATATCTTTTATTGGTATGCCATCTATAGATATTGTTCCTTCATTTGTGTCATAAATTCTTAGTAGTAATTTAATTAGGGTACTTTTTCCTGAACCAGTTAGCCCTACAATCCCTATAGTAGTTTTTGCAGGAACCTTAAAATTTATACCAGAAATTGTAGATTTTCTTCCAAGATAATTGAAGAATATATTTTTAAAAATTATTTCTCCATTAATAGTTTTTAGATCTATCTTTTTATTTCCATCTTTTATTTCTATAGGCGTATCGATTAGATCAACTACCCTATTTATTGAAGCAAGTGATCTTTGAAAGTCATCTAGAACATGTCCAAGTGTTGTTAAGGGCCAAAGTAGTCTTTGAGTTATAAAAACTAAGAAGCTATAAGTTCCCACATTTAAAGTTTTATTCCAAACTTGAAAACCTCCTATTAATAATATTGCAATAAATGCAAATAGTATTGCAAACCTTATTAGAGGGATAAATGCAGAAGACAATTTGATTGCTGATTTATTACTTTTTTTGATAACTTAAACTTTCTTTATTTAATCTATTTAATTCCCACTTCTCAGTTGTAAAACTTTTAATTGTAAGAATTCCACCTAAATTATTATTCAACCTTGAGGCTAATAATCCAGCTCTAGATCTAACATCTTTATACTTTGGAGCAAGTCTTTTTTGAAATCTAATTGATCCCCAAAATATGAAAGGGATTGGAATAAAAGCAAATATTGCTATTTTGGGTGCAACCAAGAGCATTGTTCCTCCTATTATTAAAACTGATACAAATAATTGGATAATTTCATTTGCACCATGATCTAGAAATCTTTCAAGTTGATTTATATCATCATTTAAAATAGAAAGTAATCTCCCTGTATTATCTCTATCGAAGAATTGCATATCTAATTTTTGGATATGGTCATAGGCTTTGATTCTTAGTTTATGCTGCGAAATTTGAGCAATATTTCTCCAGAGAACTGAATATAAATATTGAAAAAAAGATTCTCCTGACCAAACTATTCCAGAGGCAAATGCAAGAAATACCAATTGAAATGGTACATCTTTTATACCAAAGCTACCTATCCAAGAATTTTGCTCTTTAACAACAATATCTACAGCGAGTCCAATAATTACTGGAGGGGCTAAATCAAGAATCCTATTTATTATTGAACTTAAAAAAGCAAAGAAAAGAAGCTTTCTTTCATCTCTTAAATTTAGATAAAGCCTAACTATAGGATTTTGATTACTTGTAGATTTCATTGGAAGTTTATTATAAATTAAATTTTTTCTGAGTTTTCAACTTACATTTACTAATCGCTTTACTATGGCTATTAGTATTTATAAATTCCTCTAAATAGCAATCGCAAGTATCTTTAGCAATTTCTTCGTCATAATTTATATTTGCTTTTAACATTTCCTCCTTAAAATTTTGAATACAAAATAGATTTATAATTGTATTGTTTTTAGTTTCAGCTAAATATACAGAATTTTCAAATCCCCAAAAAAGAAAAAAACTTACTACGACAAAAATTTTTTTTGTAATAGAACCCATGACCCAAAGTTAATTCCGTATTCTTAAATTTTTTAATTTATTCCTCACTTCACCATGCAAATCTCTTGGTAAATCTACCAAACTGTATTCATTAAATATTTGTATCTTTCCAATTGATCTTCCATTAATGTTAGTAGAGGTACAGATAGAAGAAATAATATTTGCCACTCTAACTCTATCCATTTTGCCAAAATTAAATTTATAGGTTTCAAAAGAATCATTTTGATAATTATTTCTCCTATTTGTATTTCTCATGCGATTAATTCCATTTGTATTTCTATTTGATCTATTACGATCAGAATTATTTTGTCTGTAAAGCCAAGACTCATCTTCGTTAATAAAAAAGGATTTATTACCTATTGCTAAATTAATAGCTGCCATTGCTATATTAGAATCTTCCATAGAATACTTTTCTCTTAAGGTATCTAGAATATCGATCATCAAAGCTTTTTTTTCTTCATTATTGTCTTGATCTAAAGAGCTTTCATTCAAGTTTGTTATTAATTTACCCATTCTTTTTTCATTAATTATTTTATTATTAGGTATCTCAATTTCTTCAATTTTATTTCTCGTTGAATTTTCCAAGTTCCTAAGAAAATGTTTTTCTCTTTGATTTACAAATAAAATTGCTTCTCCAGACCTACCCGCTCTCCCTGTTCTACCGATTCTATGAGTGTATGTTTCCTTATCAAAGGGAAAATCGTAATTAATAACAAGTTTAATCCTTTCAACATCTAGGCCTCTCGCCGCTACATCAGTGGCAACAAGAATATCAATAAATCCTTTTTTTAATCTATCTACTGTATTTTCTCTTTGATTTTGAGGGATGTCCCCATTAAGAACAGCCACACTATGTCCTGAGTTTTCTAGAGCTTCCGCAATTGAGGTAGTAAGTAATTTAGTCCTCACAAATATTATTACCCCTTCATTTGTAATTTCTAATATTCTTTTAAGTGCATCTAATTTATGGTGCCTTTGAACATTAATATATCTTTGAGTAATTAATTGAGTTTCTTTCTTAACGCTTTTAATAAGTATTTCAGCTGGATCATTTAGATATTTTTTTGCTATATTTCTTATCTCATTTGGCATTGTTGCAGAGAACAAAACCATTTGTTTGTTTTCTGGAAGTTTATCTATTATCCATTCAATATCTTCGAGAAATCCCATTTTTAACATTTCATCTGCCTCATCAAGAACAAGACAACTTATATTATTTATCTTAAAAGTTCCTTGTCTTATATGATCCATTATTCTACCTGGAGTTCCGACAACAATGTCTGTCTTTCTTTTAAGTGATGCGATTTGATTCCTAAAATCAGTTCCTCCATATATTGCTAATGTCCTTAAATTAGTTGATTCAGTACTATAACTTTTAAAAGAATCTGCTACTTGAGTAGCCAACTCTCTTGTTGGAGTCATAACCAAAACTTTAGCTTTTGTTTCTTTGTTATTTTCGAGCTTTTCTATTAATGGGAGAGCAAAGGCTGCAGTTTTACCTGTACCAGTTTGAGCTTGTCCTAACAAATCTCTTCCAAGCATTAATTCTGGAATTGCTGCTTTTTGTATAGGTGTAGGAGTTTTGTAGCCTTTACTTTCTAGTGAATTTAATATTAATTTATTAAACCCAAAACAAGCAAATCCATTTTCAATATCTTCCTCTGTTTGAGAACTCTCATCTTTTGAAAATGCTGATTTTTTTTCTGATTCAATTGAGTGTTCATTAGAGATATTTTCCACCTCCAAATTAGCATCATTTTTCTCTACTAATTGATTGTCTTTATTTGAAGCCATTAAAATGCCTGATTATCTACTGATCAGGCATTCAACATTTATCTAAAGAATCTTAAATTGTTGACTAGCCTTCCAGAGCCGAATTACTAATCTAACATCTGAAGGGAAAGATAACTCTGATTTCTCGAAATAAAAACTTAATTCAAAAAATAAATATCCAGAAATTTCCTTGCTCTTGTAATTGCAGTATAGAGTAATCTCTTCTCATAATTATCTCTAAAAAACATTAAATTATTATCATCTTCTAAATCTTCCTTGTACAAATTAATTTGACTTTTTTGAGTCCACAAAATACTTACTTTTTTAGATTCGCTTCCTTGGGATTTATGGATTGTGATAGCTATTGCTGGCACCACTTTCTCAAGATTTGATGGCTCAATAAAGTCAATTACAAGATCATTATTGTCATTAAATTTCCTAAATAAAAATTTTCTGTCTTCATTTTTTCCTATTAAGACTCCAATATCTCCATTTGAAATTCCTAGTTCGTTATTATTTTCAGTACACATTATGGGGATCCCTTCTTCAAGATTAATAAAATCATAGGGTTTTCTTTGACCTAAAACGATATCATTTATATTCTCAACGCTCCATGTTCCAGTATTCTTCTCACAAAGAATAAGGTGACTTTGTAAAACTGTAAAAATATTATTTACCAGGTCTTTTTCATGGCTCATTAAATCTGCAATTGAATTTTTAAAGATATATTTTTTTTTACTTAAGTTTGATGTTAAAATTTGTAATTTACTAAGATTATCTTCTATTAAATGTAATAGATTTGGAGGAATATTCTTATTGTTAGTTTTTAAGATATTAACTTCTTTTGATTTTTTATCATTTTCTAATTCTTTGATCTTTTTGTGAAATAAGGAATTTCTATTATTAAAAATAAGATTACTAAGTAATTCTATATCACCACTATTTCTATAAGTTTTATTTAGATTAACTACACAAGACTTAATTACCTTGTTATCAGAATATTCGAATAAATAATTCCATATAGAAGAATTTTTT
>CABZLA010000033.1 GCA_902526435.1 uncultured Prochlorococcus sp.
TGAAGTGCTACTTTAGGTTAAATATCTCAATTACACAGTTACAAAGGTGTTGACGATTATGATTAACTTTCCCTTGTTTGTAGAGGGTTTATTATTTCCTTCATTAGTTTTAGGACTTTTTGTTATTTACAAGATATCAAAAAGAAAAAAGAGAAAATTTCATGCACCACCTACGCACCAACTTCCTAGCTAATTTAAAAATAAAGGTCAATGCAACTCAAGGAATGGTTTTACTACTTTCAAAGCCTTAAGATTTACCTCTAAATTTTGTTTTAAATTTGATTATGCACGTAACAAACACTTAATATATATTGATTGCGAATAAAACATAAATAAAATTTTAACCCTCTATGATGTAACCTGCGAATTTATATTTATTAAAATATCTTGTAAAAAGTAAATATTTTTATCTTCTTGTTTAAAACTCCGCTTATTTTAACCATTTTGAAATTTCATTGTTGATCCTCTTTCCGTATATTGGAGTACCTCAAACCGAACATTTTATTTATTCGGATGACTTGTCTATTTAGCTAGAACATTAGTGTAGTTGTCATGAGAAAATGTCTACCACACCAACAAAAAAAGAAGTTTATAACTCTGAGATTAAAAAAAGATCAGAAGAAGAACTTTTAGAGGAAGAAATCAGAAATCAGCAAACTATAGATATTTTTGTTGAATCTGATAAAAACTGGTGTTGATTAAAAATTATTTTAAAGGAGTTATCAATGAACTTAAAAACCTCACCATTTTCAATTTTAAATAAAGAGAGAAGAGAACTGGATTACATCAAAGGAGTTTATAAGAGAAGAGTTCAAGCTGAGATCGATTCTTATAAAGATTCTGAGGATGAAAGCAAGAGAGATACAATCCAAACCCAGGATGTATTGATGATTGACAGGATTTCTATCTAATAATTAATTTACTTATTGATGTTGATAAATTCACTAATCACAAAAAAAATTTAGAAAAAGGAAAAATTTTATGAGCGGAGATTTCGAGACACATGAAATGAATCAACCAAAAATTTCATATTTAAAAGAAAGATCAGAAAATAATACAGAATGGTTAGAAAAATTAATTAACAAAATTGAACATATGAAGAACCAAATAAAGAGATCTGCTTAATTTCCGAATATTGAATTTACCTTTATGTATTGACAACTAAGTACAAATACTCTATAAATAATATGTAGCTAAAGCTACCAAATCGTCCGATCTACCTCTAGATAGACCGCAGTACGACTCAAGCCAAAGGACGGGGACTTGAGCAAGTTCAGGAACTGCATCATGGTAAACATGTATTTTAATGGCAAGTCATTTGTATATTGCAAAAGCCAAGAAGAGAAGACAATAAAGCTTACTTATAGAGGATCTAGTTATACGAGATAAAAGATCTCATATCTAATAGATATTTAATAACAATTATTTTAGGATTAACTATGAAATTTACTAATTCTCCTTTTGCCATACTCGACAAGAATATGAAAGCATTAGATTATCAAAAAAGAAACCTTATATATGCAGATTATTGGAGAAGAGAAGGAGTTTATCAGAGACTTCATAAAGAATCTGAATAAGTAGTCTAAGTATTTAAGTGATTCTTTCTTGATTCATATACCAATATTCTTGCTATTAATTAAGTAGATACTTTTTTATTTAATGCCATTAGATGTTTTTCTAATGAATATGTGTGTTGTAGTTTTAGGTTTACTTGTCAGAAGAGAAATCAAACTTAGGAAAGCCAGATAGATTATGAAGACACAAATTTTTAAAGAGCGGTACATTCCAAATGTCCATGCTATTTCTTTATTACTAATGCTTCTTCTATGTTTGTGGTTGCCACTAGGACTAAGATTCTTTTTGATCCTTTAATCAGGTAAATTATAGATGAAATTTAATTCTCAAACTTTAAGCTTGCTGTTAAACATAGCTGTCTGTATTTTGGTATTCGTTATTTAACTTTCAATTTCCTTTTAAAAAATATTATTCATAATCAGTTAACTAATCAATAAAAGCTTTATGCAAACATACATAGTTCAATGGCAGTTCCCATCAATGGAAGCTTCAATGAAAGCAACCAAAACATTTACTGATTATGTAAAAGAGGGATCTCCTTATGACAGTTTCAAAGGATTCAAAGTTTTAAATAGAGTTTTAAATCCTTAGGGAGCTAATGGATGGGCAATAGTTCAAGCTTCTGACCATTCAAAAATTTGGCAATGGTGTCAGCCTTTGAGTGCTGGCTTAGGGAATGAAATAGAAGTCACACCTGTCCTTACTGATGAAGAGTTCGTGCAGTTACAGATCAGATAGAAACAGCGGCGTAGAAGCTATTTAGTTATCTCACTAACCTTAATCCTGCTATAACCGAGTTGTGTTTTGAAGACTTTAAAAGGGACCCCAGTTCCTTTCATAGCTTCAATTACTTTATCTCCCACAGTTCCGTAAAATTCAACAGAAAAATCAGTCCCTAACTCAGCATGAGCTTCAAGATATATACCTACTGCTGGATTAGCTAAATGAGCAAGTAAAGCTTCATCGTTTTTATAAACTTCTGACCATACAAAACGAAGTGGATCGTCTGGATCTTGATCAAAAGTATGATGAAGCATACCTGGTTCGTCTGCTTCAACAGCTTTATCTGTTTTATCAGCAATTTCTAAATATTCGGCAACTTTATCTTCCTTAATCTTTAATTTTGCAAGAAGCATAAATGGAGTATCTGATCCAAAACTAGGCATAAAAAAAAAGACCCTTGCGAGCCTAAGTGATGGGGATTTCTATCATGGCAAATAAAATAGAAACAAACAACCCCACCTAAAGTAAGAAATATTACAGTCAAACACCATATGTAGTGCTATTATTTTTTTATATAAGCTGGGTGATGGGGATGATCTAGCTTTTAGAAAGGGCGTACTTAACGCCCTTTTTTTATGGATATAACTTATTAATAGCTTCTTTTTGTTCTTTTTTTTATTTCTTCAGCATCATAAACGGGACAAGTATTCTGACTAAGTTATGAAAAAAAACAACTCTTATTAAAACGTTTGAATGCAGTAGTAGGTAGTAAGCCTTTCATTTATTTATTCAACAATAATTATCCCGCCCATTCCAAAAGATGCATGCGGAGAACAAACATAATAGTATTTACCTGCTGATACGCCCGTGGTATTCCATGATAGTTTTCCATTTTGCGTTCCAGGATTCCCAGAAATTGTCCCTGTGATTACCTGATCACCACCTCCACGAGAAAATTCAGTCTTTATATAGAACGGATGACGAGATGCATCAACATCAAAAATAATTGTGTCTCCTTTATTCAGTGTAACTGTAGGATCGTCCCCACTTACAGATCCATTCCTATCAGTTCCACTAAGAATATAGTTGCGGTAACTCTCTGCTGATACATCTATTTTAAATACTTCCGAATCTGCAATGGCTGGTCCTGAGAAACCAAAAAGTAAAGGTAAGAATAAAAGAGATCTCATAAATTTGAAGACTTTGTTATTGAATATTAAGAAAAAAAAAAGTTAATTGCCCTTAAATTCAGATTGAATTTCAATTACTATTAATTAGCTTTGAAAGTGGTAAGGGTTTCATAAAAAATACAGCTAATAAAGATAGATTTTTTTAAGATTAAATAATTAATTCGCAGGGAGAGTTAAATGTCTATTATTACCGACAATACAGTGCTAGTACATATTTATAGCGGTTTAGAATCCCAAAATAAAATAACTTTAGGTTTACTTATTGCCCTTACTGCAGAAAAAAACGATCATAAAGTAGTTCTTTTTCTGGCAGGAGACGGAGTAGAAATATTAAATTGCAAAAAAGCTGGAGAAATAGTTGGAAAAGGTACTGGAGATTTATACGAACATCTTGAAAATTTAAAGAATTCAAAAGTTACCATATATGTCTCGGGGAAGTCAGCCAAATCAAGGGGTTACGATGAGAAGCTTCTGGATGGATATAAAGCAGAGTTTGCTATGCCTGATGTGCTAATTGAAGAATCGATTAAAGCGGATAGTATTCTTTGCTATTAAAAAAAGAAGGTTTTATCCCTCTAATATAGATCGACTATCAAACAATTAAACTATCCCATCGCAGCAATAGCATTGGCAACCTGCTTGTTTCTTTGAATGACTTCTTCATCATTTAAAACAGCAGTTATATTCCATTCGAGACCAAATTTTGCTCTCCATACTCCGAAATGTTCAGATATTGCCAAGTGATTATCAGCTTTGAAAGTCACAAAAACTTCTCCGGTTTCAGGAGCATGAAGTCTACTTATCAATTCAAATCCTTCAAAGTTATCCATCGGTGCACCTGAAGCAATATATTGTTCAAACATTTTGTAACCTTCAGCTTGAGAGATTCCATCAGGAATTAATCCATGAACGTGATAATGAGCCATATAAAAAATAATTGTCCATTTATTATTTTAAAACCAATAATTCAGGAAACACTTAATTTGTCTCTGAATTTAGATTTTTCAATTTTCTTTTTAGCAATAAATCTTTGATTTTGTATAGCATGTACAGTTTAAATATTTTTTGATAGCTATCAATTAAATATGACTTATTTTGCTGAACCTAATAATATTGAATACGACGAATGGTTCGACGAAAATATTGAGCCGCTGGACCTAATGAATTACTCAAATGAAAAGGAATTTAGTGATTCAGTACATGAGAAGTTCTACAAGATTTCTACTAAGAATTTGACCATTGGCTCCTCTGATAATTTTCATAAATAAAATAATTTTATATTCAATCTATTTTAAAGCATAAAAAAAAGACCACTTATAGAGGTCTTTTTTTTGGTTTAACTAAAACAAGTGTTTCCTTGTTTCCACTGTTAAAGTAAAACCTCTCCTACACGCAACATTAATATGCCATATATTCTCCTAAGCCGTAAGGGGATTTGGAAAGTAATTTAATTGTCACATGTGCCAGTTATGACTTTCTGTTTTTATTTCAATAAAAAACACCCTAATTTAGAGATAAGGGTGTTTAATTATCAGAAATTAGTGTGTGAGGAGTTTCTGATATCATTACAATACTGGCGAAAGGTATCAAATATCTAGAGTATTAATTACTAAAAATAGTGTTGTTAATAGTTTCTGGTATAGATTAGCTACAAATAAAAAGATTATGAGCGAAAAGTAAATTATCTCTTTTTCTTATTGGACTGTTAATGAATAATGCCTTCAGGATTTTAAGGTCTTTAAGGACTTGCTTATATCTAACGATTTGTTTTTATATAGATAGGTTTATTTTTATTATGCAAATTTCAATTTTTGCAAAAGCAGTTTTCTTTTTGAGCCTCTATGCAATTTCTGACCTTTCCATAAAAAATCATATTTTAAAAAACACAATCCGCAGAGCTAATAGAGCTAAATCAATTTTTTAATATTTAAAATTTTTATTTGACTATATGCTTCCATTATCTTCCTTTAGATTTGAGATAATTCAAAAAATAACCCCAAAAACTAATAAACTTCCTACTGCAACAAAAGAGAATAAATCTAATATTGATTTATCAATATTTAATTTTAAAAATGTAAAACCAAAAGCAACTACAGGCAATAATAATAATATCGCCTTAGGAATAAGTGATTGATACCATTTTTTTAAAAAGGGATCTTTTTCTTCATTTTATTGTTGGTATATCTTTTCTAACTTTTCTCTTTATTCTTCCATTGCAGTTTTTGCTGGTGAAAATGAATTACTGAATCTTTTAACTATAACTTTGTAGAAAGTCTATGGAGTAACTACTAAGTTGTTATTTTTCTCTTAAAAAAAAATGATAACCTGTCGTTCATATTTCAAAGTCAGTTTAAATATTTTTTAAAAGTTTCTTTATAACAAAGTAATTAATAGAGTTGCAAGTATTTATTCTTCAAATTCAGCTTCAAAACTTTTCATATCCTCATAGAGAGTATGAAAAGACTTTTCAATTAGATCTTTACCTTTCCTCGTAAGTTTCAAAAGTGTTCTTCTTTTATCTTTTGGGTCTTGTTCTTTAGAAACTAGACCTAATCCTGCCTTACCTAACCTATGATATCGACTTATATAATCCGTCATCCTTGAAGCACTAGCTTTACTCATTTCGAAGTATTTTTCAATATCCTTTTTAGTACAATTTTGATAGGTTGCTACGTACCAAAATACTGCCATTGCCTGAAGTGGAACGTCCTGAGAATTATCTAACTTCATGAACATTGTGAGGACTCGTAATAGGTTATATGATTCGTTATCTATCTTTAATAAACCCTCCAATTTTGCTTGGGTCATATTTTTTTCATACCTTAATATATTCTTCAATTCTAATATTAAAAGTGACTACTTGTAAATATAGATCCATGAGTGGAATTAATTGATTATATCACCAATTCAAAAATATTAATTTATGAATTAAAAATAAAAAATATAACTCAGACTAAATCTTTAAAGAGAATTAATATAGGGGACAAGATTATTTTTCATTAATGTTGCCACCAAAACAAATAATGAAAATATAAATAGCTGAACCATTAGCCAGGCAAACAATTTATAGTTTGGATCTTTTGTAAAAAGATAAATATTTTTTGTAATTAGTGAATTAAGATGAATAACTTTTGGGGTAGCCTCTTTAAATTCATCTTTTTGTTCAAATAAATCTTTATTTATAGATTTCTTTAAAGGCTCTTCAAATTCTTTTTGTTTTGAAGAAAGATCATCATTAAAATTATCCATAATTTTCATAAACTCTATGAACTAATAGCTAAGTTTCACTTATTCATCTAAGAAAGGTTAATTTTTAACAACTCTATGCTGAGTATGTACCATCACTCTCTCTTCTAGCTTCAGCTAATACAATTTCAAGGAAAACTTTTTCGATCATATAAGCACTTTTTATCCCGTAACATTTTTTATTTGAACTTTTTACTAAGTCTCTTTGACTTATGTAATTGTATTCACAACAATTACATTTAATATCAATTTTCTTACCTTTATAAATATCCATAGCTCTCTCAAAAATCCATTGCTGAACTCGTATATTCTCCCAACTGTCAAAATCAGACCATTCAGAAATTTCCTTATCAAAAGTATCAATTAATCCTTGAACATCACTCACTTGATAAAGATGGGCTTCTTCTCTTGCTAACTGCTTTATGCCGATTGTATTAATAAGATCATGATTCATTTCATTCATATTCTAAAAAATTTTTTAAAATTAAATTAGTTCCTTAATAGCCTTAGCTGGTCTTAGAGAAGGATCAATATTTCTTAGCATTTGAAAATCATTAAAATCAAACCCGGGGCCAACACAACAACTTGTGAGTGTAAATTCTCCAGAACTGCTAGCAGCCTGCCAATATCCAGATGGGATCATTTCAACAGGATTATTTAAATCTAATCTAATATTTCTTAATTCTTTATTATTATCTAGAAAATATAAATTAAGGGGTGCCCCACGAAGATAAATCCATATCTCATCGGAAGAATTTACTCGATGCCATTTACTTCTTTCACTTTTACAAAGTAGATAATAAATGCTAGTAATATTATTTCTTTTTTGACCATCCTTTCTAGTTACATGATTTTTACTTCGTATGATTTCTCTAAACCATCCA
>CABZLA010000034.1 GCA_902526435.1 uncultured Prochlorococcus sp.
TTTAATAAACAATTATATTTATAGATTCTAATAAAATTATTCGTTAAAGAAGACCTACTGGATCAGCCGCAACATCATCTGAAATTTTATTATCACCACCGGGTGGCTTATCTTTCAAAACAATTCTTAAAAGAACAGGAGCTAGGAATGTCGTTCCAATGACCATTAATAAAATTGCCGCCTCAAGGGATGGAGTTAAAAGCTTAGCGCTTGTTCCTAATCCAAGAAAAATTAATCCCACTTCTCCTCTAGGCATCATTCCTAAACCTACAACTAATCTGTTAGTAGGCTTATCACTTGAGAAAACCCATCCAGCAGCAATTTTTCCAATAATTGCCACTACCAATAAAAATCCTGCTACTACAAGAGCGGACCTACTTGCTGGGTCAAGTGGATTAATAACTGATAAATCCATGCCAGCACCTACCAATACGAAAAAGATGGTCGCAAATAATGAAACCAATGGCAAAACTGATTGCTGGATAGCATGATTATTTTTGGAACTACTAAGAATTAATCCAGCGGCAAAAGCTCCTAAAGCTGCTTCAAGACCTATAGCTGTAGCTACAAAACAACATAAAACAAGTATCACGAAAGAGGCTACAACTACTGCTCCAGGTGCTTTCAATCTATCAAGAAGCCAATCAAATCCAGGAGCTGCTGTACGACTTAATGCAATAGCAGCAATTACAAATACGACGGCTGCTGCAACTAATTTAACTATTGGAGCTATTTCTAAGGAACCTCCAGCAGCAAGAGCTACAACCACAGCTAGAATAACAATACCTAAAATATCATCTAAAACTGCTGCCCCAATTACGATTTGACCTTCCCTAGTTTTTAAATACCCTAATTCGCCAAAAACACTTGCTGTAATACCAATACTCGTAGCGGTCATTGATGCTCCTGCAAATACTGCTGGAATAAGATCTACCTGGAAAATAAACATTAATCCAAAAGTACCAAAAGCAAAAGGCAAAATTACGCCTGCCATAGCAACTGTAAAAGCTTGCGCACCAACTGCGACTAATTCTTCTAATTCACTTTCTAATCCTGTTAAGAAAAGAAGCGCGTATAATCCGAGTGTCGCAACAGCTTGAAGAGAAGGAAAACTTTCAAAATAGACTTCAGGAACAACTTCTGGTGGTATTGATGCCAAAGAACTTATTACGTTTACCAATCCTTGATTTAATTCTGTATGAGAAGAGGGTGGTATTAATAAATGGAAACCAGATGCTCCAATAACAACCCCTGCTAAAAGCTCTCCAACAATAGTAGGTAAACTTAGTCTTACTAATACTTCCGCTAATGCTCTGGCAGCTAAAAATATCAATAGAAATCTAATTACTCCGATGAGCGTCTCAGCAACTTCTAAATCATGTGCACTTAATTCAGCAAGTAAAGGATACATTTTAAATGCGAGAAAAATTAAACTATCTAATTGGAAGATAGTTTATGGAGGGCCCACTTTTCCAAGTATGTAAAAAAAAGCAAAAATACTCAACAAGTGTGGATCTGAAGGTACAACAAAGAATTTATATAAAAACTGGCTAAGGTCATATATATGTCAAATCTAATGAACTCCAACGAACCCTTTGATCTACGCTTGCCTACTCCAGGCTGCTACCTAGATCCTGAGAAAGCTGGCATGGATTCTGATGCGCTCTTCAAGGGAATGACAGAGCACTTATTCTTTACTCTCGGCAAATTAGCGACTTCCGCTAGTCCTCATGACTTATATATGGCGCTGAGTTACGCGGTTAAGGATAGATTAATGACAAGATATTTAGCTAGTCAAGAAGTAATAAGAAAAAAGCCCCAAAAAACAGTTGCTTACTTATCAGCTGAATTTCTAATCGGCCCACAATTAAGTAATAATTTATTAAATCTTGGCATAACACAAGAAGCAGAAGATGCTTTGAAAAGGTTTGGGATAGAATCACTACCAACAATTCTTGAAGTAGAAGAGGAGCCTGGCCTAGGTAATGGTGGTCTTGGAAGACTAGCAGCTTGTTATATGGAGTCTTTAGCTTCATTACAGGTACCTGCTATTGGTTATGGTATTAGATATGAATTCGGAATATTTAACCAGTTAATAAGAGATGGTTGGCAAGTTGAAGTTACTGATAAATGGCTTAAAGGTGGTTGGCCATGGGAATTACCACAACCTGATGAATCATGTTTTGTTGGTTTTGGGGGACGAACTGAAAATTATAGAGACGATAAAGGTAAATATCGATCAAGATGGGTTCCCTCAGAACATGCAATTGGTGTTCCCCATGATGTTCCAGTATTAGGCTACAGAGTAAATACCTGTGACAGATTAAGATTATGGAGAGCTGATGCAACAGAGAGTTTTGACTTTTATGCTTTTAATATTGGTGATTATTATGGTGCGGTAGAAGAAAAAGTTGCCTCTGAAACTCTATCTAAAGTTCTTTATCCAAATGATGGAACTGATGAAGGGAGAAGATTAAGGCTCAAACAACAACACTTCTTTGTCAGTTGTTCTCTCCAAGATATGCTGAGAAGTCTTGAAAAAAGATCTATCCCAATAACAGAATTTGCCAAACATTGGACAGTTCAATTAAATGATACTCATCCAGCAATAGCAGTTGCTGAGTTAATGCGTCTATTAATTGATCAATATCAAATAGGTTGGGATAAAGCTTGGAATATAACTACTTCATCAGTAGCATATACAAACCATACATTGCTTCCTGAAGCATTGGAGAAATGGGATTTAAGTCTATTTAGTGATTTACTTCCCCGTCATTTAGAAATCATTTACGAAATAAATTGGAGGTTTTTACAACAATTAAGACTTCGTTACCCAGGTGATGACAAGATTTTACAAAAACTTTCTATTATTGATGAAGAAGGTTCCAAGTCAGTGAGAATGGCTCATTTAGCTACTATCGGAGCTCATCATATTAATGGTGTTGCTGCACTTCACTCTGATCTAATAAAAAGACAACTTCTACCAGAATTTGCAGAACTATGGCCCGAAAAATTTACTAATGTAACTAATGGAGTAACTCCTAGAAGATGGGTTGCATTAGCAAATCCCTCTTTATCTAATTTGTTAGAAAAAGAAGTTGGTCCAGATTGGATTACGAATATGGAACTACTTAAAAAATTAGAAAAGAAAAAAGATGATGCAAATTTCCTTCAGGAATTTGAGGAAACTAAGTTGCTTGGAAAACGAAAGTTGGCAAGTTTTATTCATACAAAAACAGGAATTCTTGTTGATCCATCAAGTCTTTTTGACGTCCAAGTTAAAAGAATCCATCAATATAAAAGACAACATTTAAACGCTTTACAAATTATTGCTCAGTATCTAAGAATCAAAAATGGTACAAGTAAATATAAAGCTCCGAGGACAGTTATTTTTGGAGGGAAGGCCGCTCCAGGTTACTTTATGGCTAAATTAATTATCAGATTTATTAATGGCATCGCTGATGTAGTTAATTCTGATCCTGATATGGAAGGTCTTTTAAGAGTAGTTTTCTTACCTGACTATAATGTCAAACTTGGGGAAATAGTTTATCCAGCAACAGACCTTTCTGAGCAAATTTCAACTGCTGGTAAAGAAGCATCAGGCACAGGCAATATGAAATTTGCAATGAATGGAGCTTTAACTATAGGAACTCTTGACGGAGCAAATGTAGAGTTAAGAGATCTTGTTAAAAAAGAAAATTTCTTTCTTTTCGGAAAGACTGAAAGTGAAATAATGCATTTAAAAAATAATAATTATTCTCCCAAGACTTTCATTGAGAAATGTCCTGAATTAAAAGAAGTAATTCGTTTAATCGAAATTGGCCATTTTAGTAATGGAGATAAAGAATTATTCAAACCTTTATTAAATAGTTTGACTGGAAATGATCCATTTTTCGTAATGGCTGATTTCGAAGACTATTTAAACAAGCAAGATGAAGTTAGTGACGTCTGGAATAATAAAAAAGCGTGGAATAAAATGGCTCTATTAAATACTGCAAGATCAGGTTATTTTTCCTCAGACAGATCTATAAGAGAATATTGCCAATCGATTTGGAAAGTTTCACCTATGCCAGTTGAAATTACATGTGATATTGAAGAAGTAACAACTTAAAGTTATTCTTATCAAATAAATCTGGTGTTTGATGATATAAATCTATTCAATAATAACGTATCAAGATTTGTTAGATCAAGAGCTCACTTTTCAGAAATTTTATTAAATTCAACTTCCACATTTTTAGCAACTTTAATATCCAAAATCCTCTCTATTAAAGCTTCAATAGAGTATGTATTGGTATTTACATTATAAAGTTCTTATATTGCATCAGTTTTTTATATATCAGAAATATGTTTATTATTTTCAACAGATTTATTTTTAATGTCTTTATCAGATAATTGATTATGTAGTTCTTCTATAACTTTGCTGCAAAGAGTTCTAAAAGATTTGATAGACGACCAGTGTAATTCCTGTTGCTATTAGAAAGTAAAAAATTCTCGAATAAAATGATCATGCTCTTTATTAAATTTCTGTCAATCAGAGCATTGACATGGTTCTTCTTCCAAAAGAATAAATAACCCTAATTCATATCATTGGATTATTTAGGAACAATAGTAGGACCATCAAATAATTCGTCATTATCATCGAGAGAGTCTGGACTATCAGGTAAAGGAATTTCAATACTAGTCACCAAATTAATCACATCTCTTAATCTCATTGAGTCTGCAAACCATCCCATTGCTTGTTCAGCATCTCCCCTCTTTTCTGCATCATTTGCTTGGTCTTCATGAGCTTCTGCTAACAAAGTAAGCCAACAAAGGCATCTTGCTTGAACTATAGACAGATCTAGATCACTAGGTTGAGATTTAGAAATACGTTCATGCTCTTGCTGAATTAAGAGTTTTAAACGCATATCGTGCAGCTTAGCCATAAAAGCTTAATTACTAATTACACGCTAGCTAGAGAGTTGTAAATATGCACGCATACTACATATAGTTTATCAACTGAAACGGGACTGGAGGGAATCGAACCCACGACCTACGGTTTAGGAAACCGTTGCTCTATCCTACTGAGCTACAGCCCCAAGAGATGTTTTTTGGGTTAATAAGCATTATGCTAAGTGAAAGCAGGAGAGGCAATCGCAAAAATGTTTTATTTCGTTTTGAAAATAAATCTTTTTGAGGAAAGTCCGGGCTCCCATATGGTCAGGCTTGCTGGGTAATTCCCAGTGCGGGTAACCGTGAGGATAGTGCCACAGAAACATACCGCCTAGTACTTTATGTATGGCAAGGGTGCAAGGGTGCGGTAAGAGCGCACCAGCAACATTGAGAAGTGTTGGCTAGGTAAACCCCGGCTGGGTGCAAGGCTAAGTAGATTTATGACCATTAAAAAATCTACTTTTAAGCGCCGCTTGAGGCTGTGAAGTAATTCCAGTCCTAGATAGATGATTGCCCATCTTATTAAGATGAACAGAACCCGGCTTATGACCTGCTTTCTAATTAATGAATACACTTAATTTATATGGATACTGTAATTGATGACAAAAGACTTGAACAAATTATTAAGTTTTTAAATTCGCTTGACATAAACTCAAAAAGATTTATCAAAATTATCAACCAAAAAGATAAATTAATACTTCATACTTTCAATGAAGCATTAACACATTCCTCCGCAAACAAGAAAGTTAATTATGAAAATTTGGAATTCTTTGGGGATGCTGTTCTCAGATTATCAGCATCAGATTTTATAGAGAGAACCTATAGTTGCATGAGTGTAGGTACTAGATCAGAATTAAGATCTCAGATAGTAAGTGATGAATGGTTAACTAAATTAGGTAAAAAAATATTTATAGAAAAAGTAATAATAAAAGGACCAAAAGCTGTAGGTGATGAGAATTCAAAAGATACAATAATTGCTGAAACTAGTGAAGCATTAATAGGAGCAATATATAAGTGTTTTAATTCAATATATGAAGTCAATATATGGTTAGATAATTTTTGGAAAAAAGATGCTGAATTATATTTGCAAGCACCACATAAATATAATGCCAAGTCCGCTTTACAAGAATGGTGTCAAAGCCAAGGATTTGATTTACCTATTTATAAAATAAATGAAGTATCACAAAATCACGGAGACCCAAAAAGATTCTCTTGTGAAATATACATAAATGGATCTAAAAAAGCTTTCAGCTTTGGGCATTCTCATAAAAAAGCCGAAAAAAATGCTGCAACTATTCTGATACAAAAGATTTTCCAGACATAGAAAAATTAATTATTCAAACAAGTTCCAAATTATTTAATTGAAATGTTACTAACTTATCCCAATTGCCTCCCTCAAAAAGAACAGCTGCCGTTTTATTAGTTACTCTTTGTACAAATCCTTTATAACCTCTATAAATAGAATTAACATCTTTAACAACTACTATAGAACCGGGGAGTATTGGTTTATTACTAAATTCCATAAAAATAATTTACATATAAACTATGATAAATCATGATGAGTGGTTAATTGTTGGCTTAATAACATCTCCTCAAGGCATTAATGGAAAAATCAAGGTTAAGTCTCTAAGTGATTTTGAAGAAAGATTTACAGATCCTGGTAAAAGATGGATTCAAAAAGATAACGAGGCTCCTAGAGAATTCCAGCTTACACATGGTTTTAAAAAACCAGGTAAAGAATTATTCATAATTACATTTAAAGGGATAAATAATAGGAATCAAGCAGAAAACTTAAAGGGACAAAAAATCCTCGTGAAAGTTGATGCAATTCCAAAATTGAGTCATGGAGAATATCACTTAACTGAACTAGTGAATTTAAATGTCAAAATTTTAGTAAATAACCAATTACACATAATTGGAACAGTTATTGACTTATCTAACGAGAAAAATAATTTACTTGTAATTAAACTTTTGAAAAATAATAAAGAGGTTCTTATTCCATTTGTTAAAGAAATTGTTCCAGTAGTAGATATAAAAAAAAATTTTATATTACTAACACCTCCTTCAGGTCTGTTAGAGTTATAAATTACCCCTTTTAAAATGTTTACTCTACCGTTACGCTTTTAGCTAGATTCCTTGGTTGATCAACATCAAGTCCTCTATGAGCGGCAATGTGATAACTCAATAATTGAAGAGGAACAATCGCAAGCAGAGGTGAAATCCATTCATTTGTTGAAGGTATGGTCATTAAATAATCAAATATTTCAGTCCCATTACATTCAGGGGCAACACCAATTAAATAAGCATCTCTCGCTTTTGCTTCTTGAGCATTACTAATTACCTTATCAAAGACTTGCCCTGGAGTAGCTATTGAAATCACAGGTACTTTTTTGTCTAGTAAAGCTATTGGCCCATGTTTCATTTCCCCAGCAGGATAACCAG
>CABZLA010000035.1 GCA_902526435.1 uncultured Prochlorococcus sp.
TTTCTTAAATCTTCGTTCAATCCACCAAATGAAGCGAGAACACTACCTGGTGCATAATAAGAACTTGATCCAGCACCCCCTATCATTGAATATGCAGTGCTACCATCATGATATACTGGAATCATAGAACCAAGCGTACCATTACCGCAGGTATATCCAAGGAAAAGATGGACGATAATTGTATTACCGACTGCTGATGGTGTGATTGAAACCCTAAATTGCGACTCAAGTGCTTCTGCCCATGAATTACCACTATGTGCGACTGCTCTTGCTGCTGTTCGTTCAATGTATTTAGTTTGCAATAATGGACCTGTTGATAGTGCCGAACCATTAACATTAATTGCACCAGTAACATTGATGCCCCCACTAGTGGTTTCTAGCTTCTTATTGCCACTATGGTATAGCTCTACGGCTCCATCTTTAATAAAGTTAGCCATAGTTTTTGAGCTTGTACCATCTGCAACAATTTGTACTTTTGTGCCATTAGTATCAAGGGCTAGATATCCCGTTCCTGAATCCCTAACAAATGAATTGTTACCCTCATGATATATCTCTAAATCTCCACTAGCTCCAAGTTTAATTCGATTATTTGTTGCACCAGTAGAATCCCCCAGTATCAAATTACTTGATGTCAAGTTAAGTTGATCTGCAGCAGCAAGTTCTTGTATTTGGTTCGCACTTGAGTTTGCTATTAACGGGAATCTATCAGCCATTTTTGTTTATTACCTTTTTTTTATTTATTATATTGATATTGAAATGCCACCACTTCTACCACCTACATTGAATGATGAACCTGTTGCGGAAAAAGTAACTGCAGTGCCAGTCCTAACACCAATCGTAACTACAGTTGCTGCACCAACATCACTACCATCAGATTTTTTAAAATTAGATGCAGTTATGATACCAGAATATGTTCCACCACCATACACATTTAAAGTGACTCCTGTGCCTACTTTTATATCAGATGTTGTTGTTAATCCAGAAATAACCAAGCCATTGGAAACGGTTGGTGCCCCGTTTGCCATTCTGTTTGTTATGATGTTGGTTCTGATTCTGGACATATCTCTTTTTAGTTATTTATCCTGAAATTTCCATAACGGTGATAACTGATGCTCCTCTAGGATAGTATGGTTGATCAGTATCAGTCACACCTCGATTCAAATAAATTTGTCTTGTTATACTAGAAGGATTAAATATTGCAATAGAATAAGTTCTTGAATTTGTATTATCAGCAGTATCCATGTAATTAAATGGTATGGATTCCATTTGATTTTCAGAGTGATTCATCGCACCAGATGCTAATACTCGTGATCTGTTACTAGCTGCATCTCCTCTTGCACCATCAATAATAGAACCATCTCTGTAAATACCAACACCTATATTATATTGAGGGCCAGTTACAGAGCAACAAACATGTCCTGATATTAACATTTTACTATCAGATCTTGTCGGAACAATTACAACTGAAACACTTGTATTCCAAAAATTGCTTGCTGCTGTATTATTATTACTCGTAGATGTTATTATATTATTTCTTACTTGTATAATACCACCACCCACACCTGTTCCAGATACAAGTCCATCTCTTGGAACGATTCGATTGGTTCTTAATTCTGACATTATGCTGAAACCTCCATTAAAGTCATTGAACTGGCAGCTTTAAAAACAGAACTTGAACTGGAATTTCCTGAACTTCGATTGATGTATGTGGTATATGATCCTTCAGTGGCAGATCCAATTTTATATGTTACTGCTGATGTTGTTGCTGGAGAATCCATATGAACTATACTGAGACCACCCTGATTAATATTATTACTATTCCCTCCCAACACACCTACTGAAGCAGGTGTTTGATTACCAGTGGATTGGGTGTTTATAAAAATTGGTGTATTATTTCTTTGTAATCTAAGAGCACCTCTTTGATTCTGACCATTACTATCCCAACCACCTATGGTAATCATAATTAATATTAGACTCGTATTAAATTTAGGAGTTATAGTAGTATTCAAATTAGTTATAATATCAAATGTGCTGCCTCCTGAGCTACCACTCCAATCTCCTGTAAAAGATGTGGATTTTACTTGTATGATGCCTCCACCACCACCAGTGGGAACACCATCGGTTGGAACTATTTTATCGACTCGTAATTCTGATGACATAATATTTTTCTTTTATTTATTGTTAAGTTGAAATCTCTGTAAACTGAATTTTACTTACAGCTCGACCAAATCTAGATGGACTACCTACACTCGCTCCATCTGAATAAGCAAGATTCATTTTAAATGTACTCTCTCCAATTCTAAACAATCTAAAATTCAAAGTTTGTCCAGCAGACCAAATTCCATTTCCAACTATTAAAAATGTTGTAAAAATGTTTATACCTCCATTTTGTGTGCTATCACCTCTTATATTACCAAACATATTATTACCATTATTACTATTAGTGTTAACAGTGTTATAATTCAAGTCAGTATAAGAACCTCCTGCAACATTATAATCCATTTTAAAATTATTGTCAGCATTAGCTGATCCTGTAATCGCACCATTTAACTCTACTTGAACTAAAAGATTGGAATTAGTTCCCTCTGTCACAAAATTTTTATTATCAATACTTTGATAAGTACCAGGACTATTACTATATTCTGTAATTTGATAAATTTCATCTGATTGAACCTTAAGGATCATACCAGGTTGTTTTAATTTATTACCTGTAACTCTTCCGTCTGGATGAAATGTGATTGCCATAATTTTCCTATACGATTGTCCAAGTACCGTCAAGGGTCATTGGTGTACCCAATGTAACTGGACCTGCGTTAAGTGCATTTAATCCAGTTGTAATATAATAACCACCACTCTTATTTAAGTAATTACTGAATAGTAAATGTCCATCACCAATATACAAACCGACCATTGAAGTTGCAGCACCAACTAAATTAGCACTTGTAACATCAGCAGTTTGAATACCTACAGTTGATGTTGTAAGAATACCAGCAGCAGGTCCATTAAATTTACCTCCAACAATGCCAGTAAGTGCTGAACCATCTAAAGCAGGTAATGCACCAGTTAATTGTGCAGCAGGTAAACTTGTTAAGTTTGCACCTGAACCGCTAAAAGATGTTGCAGTAATAACACCTGCATTTCCTAATTTTATATTATTACCAACATTTAATTGAGTTCTTGCAGTTATTATTCCTATTGAATCTACGTTTGTTACATCTTCATAGGTAATCGTGCCCCCAATTGATAAATTACCTGTGACATTAAATGTTTCTGCTGTTGTAACCCCAGATATTACTAAACCTTTCTCAACATTGACTGCACTATTCGCATCCTTACCTACTAACTTATCAACTCTCATTCGACCAAGTGCACCACCACCAAATGTTCCATCAGGTCTCAAACCTAAAACATCAGGTATTAAATCATCACCATCAGATATAATTAAATCTGCACCACTTCCAACACTTATATCAGCGTATTGAGTATATGCTGCTGATGCTGATGCAGGAGTGTCAACTGTAATTGTAGATTCAACTGGTAAGACTGTGTTTGTATAATAAATCTTGTTAAGTGGACTTGATTGTGTACTACTTAATGCAGTTCCCAATCCAGCAGGTAGAGAAGTTAAATTAGAACCATCACCACTAAATGATGATGCTGTAATTATTCCTGATGCATTGATTTGGTTTATTTCAAATCCAGCAGAGTGTAAATTCTGTGTATGAAACTGAAGACCTTGAGTGTGTCCTAATGTAAGTGCTGTTCCAACGTTAACTACATTATTATCTATTGTAGTTGAACCTGAACCGAAGGTTACAACACCAACAAATGTTGCCTGACCATTTGATTCAATTGTAACTCCAGAACCTACATTTATAGTATCAAAAGTTGATATTCCAGTATGAACTGCACCTGACGCTTGTGCCTGAACTTTTACATTGCCAGCGGGATCTTTTAATGCAGTTGCATCTATACCAGTTAAAGAAGCACCACTACCATGAAATGCAGTTGCAGTTACAACTCCTGATGAAATTATACCTTTTCTTGCTGTAATTAAACCAACAGAATCTACATTGGTTACATCTTCATAAGTTAGTACACCACCAACCGATAAGTTATTCGTAATATCTACTGATGCAGCAGTAACAATACCCGTAGCGTTAATATGCCTAACATCATAATCTTCATTGGGTTTGATGACACCCTGTGTAATACGGGTATTTGCCATCTTATGTTATCTCCATTATTGTTAATGAAGCATCTATACTATTATTAGTATCACTATTTACAGTCAATGTATCTGCTGTTTCTAATACAACCTTGTTTCCTGCCATAAACTCTAATGAAGATCCTTGAGGTATGGGAACATTTTTTAATACTTTTACATCATCTGCTGAAGGTCTTGTAACACCAACTCCAACTAGACAACCTGAACCAGAAACATTTGCAAGTGTAATACCAATCACAACAGTTGTAGTTGCACTTGGAACAACATAAACATTTTGAGTTGTAATACCAACGTTCGCTTTTGTTTTTAATTTAAAGGTATTTGCCATTTTTTGTAATTATCCTAGTGCAATTGCAAGTGCAGTTGCATCGCCTTGTGATGCTGGAGGAGCTCCTGCTATATTTAGTGTACCTGTAATATTCGCAGATCCGTGAACATCTAATGCAAAAGAACCAGTAGGTGCAGTCGTATTGATTCCAACAGAATTTGCTATGCCAACAGCACCCGACGAGTCATTGACCGTAACTAAACTTCCTACCTGTGATAATTCTCTGTTCTTTGCCATATTTCTTTTTTTAGTTATTTAGCTTTGAGGGCTGCGACTTCTGCTTCAAGAGTTTCAACTTTTTTAGTTAATTCTTTAACAGCATTGATTAAAATTGGTGTTAATTTTGAATAATCTAAAGCATAATCTGATTCTTTCACATCATTTTTAGCTTCATATTGTAAAATTGCTGCTGTATTTTGTGCGACTCCAGCATCATTTAAAGCTGTTTCAACATCTTGAGCAACTAAACCATACATTACAGGATCAGAATCTGCATCAAACTTATAATGATAAGAAACAGGTTGTAATTTATTTACAAGATCAAGTCCTAAAGAAAGATTTGTAATATTTTTCTTATAGTTTCTATCAGAAGGTAAACTATTTCCAGTATTAGATACATAACCAACAATACTACCTCCATATCTCCATTCCTGAATATTTCCACCCGAACCATTCCTGTTTAAAAACACAGGACATCCACTTGTTCTTGTCACTCTTAATGGCGGTTTACCTAGTATCATACCATCATAAGTGTCTCCTGTGCCAGTAGTTGTTATATCTGTTGCTCCATCTAGTCCATTTGTTGTGATTCTACCATCATTTAAAATTCTCATCTTATCAGTTATACCAGTCAAGTCATTATCCCTACCACCATCACCATCAATACCAAAAATCATATTACCATTGTATCCAGTGCTTCCAGTGCAAACTATAGCACCGTGCACCCATCCACCGTCTGAATCATTATTTGCATTATCAGTGAATACTATACCTTGTGAGTAATCAATTGTTCCATCATTACTGTTGTTTTGTAAAGTCAAACTTCCTGGACCAAAATTTCCTTTATTAAAGGTAGGTTGAGTAGAACTCTCAATGGTTACTTTACCACTAAAAGTACTTACTCCTACCTTCGTATTACCACCAGCAGCGTCTCTTAAATAGATGTTTCCAACCATTCCACCATGAGATGTGCATTGATAAACTAACTGTGCTGGTGAGTCGTAAGTTGGTGCGAAATCAATATTACCTGATGCTGCTCCGTTGTTTGTTACACCTGTACTATATGCTGTGCCACCTGATGATTCACGAATTTGAAATGGATGAGAACCACCTGAATTATTGATGAAGCGATATTTCTTTCCTCTTATGAAATATAAATCTGGATTATCCGCTGTACTTACAACTCCATTGCCAGCAAAACGATATGCAGAAGAACCATTTGCAGTGACAGTATATGCAACCTGAATATCAGAGTTAGTTGGAGTTATTGTAATACCTGTCAATGCTGAACCATCACCCGTTACAGCAGTTGCAGCAAGAGTTCCTGTAACAGTTGCTCCCGAACTACTTGTTTCTAATTTCTTATTATTATTATGATATAATTCTACGGCTCCGCCAGGAATAAACTTTGCCATATTTTCACCACCAGCGTTACTTTGTAAATCTATAGAATCACTAGCGTTACTACCTGTTCTAATATCTAAATTACCTGTGGCATTTATAATGTAACTTTGTGCTCCATCATGCATCAGTTGTAGATCCGATCCAGCTCCAAAAACTAAACGATCATCAGAAGAACCACCACTGTCACCAAGAGTTATATTTCCACCTGTTAAATTAACACCAGCTCTCGCTGTAATAATACCAACTGAATCTATATTTGTTACATCTTCATATGTTAATGTACCACCAACAGAAACATTTCCTGTCACAGAAAGAGTTCCACCAATGCTGACGTTTGTACTTATCGCAACATTGTTGGCATTTAAATTTAAATTGTTAGGACTTGTAATTGTTGGTGTACCTGAAGCACCAATCAGATTAACCTCCTTTACACCAAAACCCTTTTCTGCCATATGACTTTTTGATTATTTATGATTGTTTGAATGATATACCAGTTAATTCAACACCAGAAATTTTTACTTCGGCATCTGATGCAGTCGGATCATATACAACACGATTTGCTGCACCACGATTATTAAAGTCATCTCTCCAGTATTCGGCATCATTATCCGTTGGATATGGATTTGACCATTCAGAATTTGGAAGCATTTGTGATGCTTGAGTTCTGATGAAATCTTTTACCTCTGCTGATGTTGCACTTGGTTTTGATTCAAGAAATAGTGCAACTACACCAGCAACAACTGGAGATGCTGCTGATGTTCCGTTGAAATAACGATCAACAAAATTTGAATTATATCTTGAAAAATTAATTTCAGTTCCCAGTTGATCACCATTCGCAGCTCTCATACCAGCAGACAAAGTTTCATCTGCAGGTGCCCATACATCAACACCTGGTCCATTGTTAGAGTA
>CABZLA010000036.1 GCA_902526435.1 uncultured Prochlorococcus sp.
CCATTCTTAAACAGTTTTAAAATGTGTGCTTTAACAGGAATGACTGTAAATTACACAAACTCTGGAACTTATGCAAGTTATACAGATGGTTCACCTGTGAGTATTAGAATGAATTTGACATTTAAAGAACTCAATCCAATATACTCTGAAGATTATGATGGTATGAGTGATGATGAAGGAGTAGGATTCTAATGGGATATTTTAGAGAGTTACCTGATCTTGCATATCAGTCACCACTATTACATAAAAACTCATCAAGAGATTATGTCCTTGTAAAGAATTTATTTCGTAGAACTAAACTTTTTGATTTTCTAAAACATAATGTAACATTACTTGATAAATTCACGATTGGTGATGGTGATCGTCCAGATATGATTGCAGAAGAGTTATATAATGACCCTTCACTTGATTATGTTGTCATACTTGTTGCAGGTATAACAAACATATATGAACAGTGGCCACTTCAAGATTTTCAAGTTTTTGATTATGCTCTTCAAAAGTATGGTAGTGAATCAGCGTTGGGTGAGATAAAATATTATAAAACTCTTGAAATAGTTGATGATCAACAAAGGTTAATATTACCACCAGATTTAATCGTTGATGCAGATTTCAAAATTGATGGTACAAATGTACAATATCCATCAAATAAAAAATATACATTAAAGGCATTAACAGGTAATAGACAATTAGATGATAAAGATGAATTTACAGTATTATCTGACAACATTGCATATCCTGTGTCTAATCTTGAATATGAATATGAATTTAATGATGCTAAAAGAGAGATAAATGTCTTAAATCGTGGGTACTTACAAGTATTCATTAATGATTTAAGAGATGTAGTAAGATATGATAAAAGTTCAAGTTATATTACAAATAGTATCGCAGCAACAGAAAATACCAACGTCGTTAATCCATAAAAAAAGGGGGTCGTTTGACCCCCGTATGATTATTCTTCTGCGAGTTTCGCAAAGTACGATAGTGCATCGTCCTCCTCTTCTGCTACTGCAGGAGTAGGTTTTGAAACAGCAGCAGTTACCAACTCTTCTGCTTCTCCACGATCAGTATCTTCTTCTTCAAACTGTGGTGCAGCGGACTTCTTGTTTCCAAGAACATAATCTAGACGAGTCTTTAACTCCTCATATGTCTTGAACTGATCTGGTGCAACAATCTCAGCGAGTGAGAACTGTTTTTTCCAGAGTGATTCCATTGCATCATCATCATCAAGTAGAGGACTTTGTGCTGCAAATTCAGAACTATCATAGTTTCTGTACCCTGCGACGTTCTTTGCCTTTAACTTGAAGTTAGCACCTTGCCAGAAATCGAATGGATCGATTGCCTCCTCATCTTCAAACTCAGGTTGCATTGCTGCGGTAAGTTTGTCAAAGATTTTCTTTCCATACTTGTATAGAAATACTTTACCTTCGTTCTCAGGATTTGCAGGGTCTTTCACAACATAAACATTACTAACATAAGTTAACTTACGCTTCTGCTTTCTTGCTGTTTCTTTTCCAGCATCAGTGCCATTATTCCAGAGTAGTGAGTTATACTCGGAAACTGGGTCTTTCTGTCCAAGTGTTGTGAGTGAGTTCTCAATGAACCATCCACCAGGTCCTTGGAATGCATGTGAATATAGTTTTACAAATGGTAAATCTTCACCTTCGGGTGCAGGTAGGAATCTGATAACAGCATAACCGTTACCTCCTTTGTCTACATCTAGCTTCCAGATACGGTCATCAGCGTTACCGCCCGTGTTGTTCATCTTCTCAACTTCTTTAACAAGTTTTGCTGTCAAAGAGCCAAGTTTAGATTGTTTTTTTAAGTCTTTAAAAGACATTTGGATACCTCGGATAAATTGGATAGTATGATAATTGGATTATAGCAGATTAATAATCAAGTGTCAAGTTGGGACTTCATATTCTCAATAGTATTTGACATCCCAGAGAATAGTAACAACATATCAGTTCCCTCTGGAAAACCCATAAGTTCTACTGATTTTTGTAAATGATTCTTTAGATCAATTGCTTCTTTATCATCAGAGAGACTAATGCGAGTATACATCACTTTTTGTCTTTCTAATAATTCAGTAAGTTTTTCAATGTGTTCAACTTTATCTTCACGACTAAAAGTTCCAAACTTCATTGCATTACGATAAATCGACATTTGCAACTGGTTTATCTCTTGTAGTTCTTCACGAACTATATCGGAATCAAAAAAATCACTCATTTACGATTTCCCGCAGTATTTTTTTAAAGTTGAATACATTAATATTTAGGAAAGGTTTATACTTCCTTATTTTCAAACTTACGGTTTCCCATACGGGGTCAAGTAATTTTTCATCAAATTTTTCTGAAAACACAAATATAATATCAAAAATGACAAATGTTTCTAATGATATATCACCACCTAAAAATCTCTTTAGTATAATCGGATGTCCTTTTCCACATTCAAATAATTCTTCTAACTTATTTTCTTCTAATAATTTACTTGATTCTTCTTTAAACAGATAAGAAATACTCTGTTGTCTTCTTATCCAATCTGCATATGTTCTTTCACCAGAATTGATAATCTCACCAATCCATAGGTTCTTTGGATTATCTGTAGTCACAAAGTTTGCAAGTAAAAAATTTACTATCTGGTCATCAGAATATTTTCTCGATGTTTTCTCAAACCAATACTTATCTTTCCTTTTATTAAAGGATGCCATAGTTGCACGAGATTTACCACCATACCTAAAAAAATCATACTTACGGTTCGTAAAATGACTTTTCATTGAAAGATATGACTGGTAGGTTTCAAATGGTGTCACTTTCATCATCTTCCTCTTCACTATCTAATTCTGTAATTGAGTCAACAGGTACTTCTGCTTCTCCTATTTTATACCAGTGTTGATCAACACCAATACTATCAGGTCTGACACCCAAGTATTTTAAGTCAGGGAAAGAATGCTCACGAAGCATCGCTTGCAATCTCCAATGAATTAATTCTGATTTTTTCATTATAAAGGCAATTTTGCTCTTGATGTAGGTTTCATAAAATTAAGACGGGTTGCATCCCATTTTAATCTTTCTTTTAAAGGTTTGGATATTAACTTCGATACTGATTCTACCTCAATATTATTAGTTTCGCAATAGTAACATATTGCATCAATATAATTGAAGTCTTCTTCTGCTGCAACAATCTTTTCAATTTCGATTGCAAATTTAGATGGAGTCAAGAATTTATTCTCGATTGCCTGTTCTAGTTCTTTATTCGGTTCCATAGATTTCCAGTTTATCTTGAACAAATTTGTTAATGTATTCTCCGAGGAGTTTGATGTACTTTGCTTTGTTGTATTCTTCATAGACGATGCATTCTCCATTTTCACAGGACATGATAATTACTAATTTTTTAACAGATATACCCGTTAGTTCATATAACATACAACCGTATGCCATACACTGGACGAAGTAATGTTCTATCCAGTCTCTTGGTTTTGGTTTTTTAGAAGTCTTAAAGTCTATTATTGCTAACTCGTCCTCGTATTCTGCAATACAATCGACAGTTCCAGCAATTCCTAATTGCCTACTGTAGAGAGAACCCTCTAAAGCGTAAATATTATTTATATTACCAATTTTTTGTTTCGCCACACTGAACAGAAAATTAGAAATTGGAGGAACTTTTGGAAGTTTCTCATCATTCAATAAATGATGTTCAGTTAGAGTATGAAAATCAGTACCACGGGTGGTAGCTGCTTTAGTAATACGATTTGCTTCTTCATCACCTACTCTCTTTCGCCAATTAACAAATATTTCTTTATTAAAATGACTAGTGACAGATGTGATTGAAACTAATTTAATTAATTCATCTTCGTCAGGAACAGAATAGTAGCGAACACCATCTATCGTTTCCCTTTTTAATTTTGGAAGATCAATATCAACATGATTAAACATTAAAGACCAATATCAAGTTTTGCAATAATATATTCTTTGACAAGTCCAGAACGAACTATATCATTGATACCATACTCTATTATATCAAAAGATGGCATTTTACGCAAGATGTTAAGAAAATCGTGTATGCCATTCCTGTCATTTGTTTTAACCAAATCAGATTGACTAGCATCACCACAAAATATAATCCTGCTATTTTCACCAATACGAGTGATGATAGAATCTAATTCGTGGAAATTTAGATTCTGAAACTCATCTACAATTACAATCGAATTATCTAATGTAGTTCCTCTTATAAAAGAAGTACTCCAAAATTTAATACTCTCTTGTGCTTTCAAATTACCATACAACATTTCAAAGTCAGCATCAGTTGGCATTTGAAACATATACTTAACCATATTTTTATATGGTATCTGGTAAATATCTGCTTTATCTTCGTGATCACCAGGTAAAAAACCAATCTCACGAGTTGAAACTAAAGAACGGACAAGATATATTCTTTCGTATGGTGTAGTTTCATCAAGAATATCTGCAAGAGCATTATATAATGAAATAAATGTTTTACCTGTACCTGCAGTACCATATGCAACTAGATGTTTACCATCTGCATATGAATCAAAAAGTTTCTTTTGATTATCTGTGATAGGTTCAATATCAAGAAGGTAACTATTTCCAATCGGTTTCTTACGTTTCATTTGTTTTGTAGTTAAACCGATACCTATGGGTTGATCCCCATTAGTCTTCTTTTTTCTTGGCATTTGATTAAAGTGGTTTTACTCTAGAACCTGGTGATTTTTGTGCTTTTTTAAGCACATCATTCCAACCTGGTTTACTCTTTCTTAACTTATCTTTCCACTCTCCAACTTCACCAACACCTGGCATCGTTGAAGGATCAGAATAATCTCTCAACCAATCAGGATTATCTTTACACCACTGATCCCATTCTGTGATACTCATCATCACTTCCTTCTGTTCACCAGTTTTTGTATTTACTACAGGATATGTTGCCATAATATTATAAAGTAGTATAGTTATTTAGACCCATTCCAGAGCCGCAGATACAGTTGGAAACTGTTCAGTAAATATGGACTTACAAGCATTTGCAATATCCATATGTTCTTTTTGTGTTCCATGTCCAGAACGAAGGTCAATATAATGCACCCAAGAACGAACACTTCCAGACATATAAATGCGAGTTGGTGTTGCAAGGGGTAAAACAAATCTTGCACATTCTTTTGCAATACCTTCTCTCAATAGTTCATTATATAAATCGAGTCCTTCATTAAAATAATTTTGTATTCGACCAAGTAACATTTTACTTTGATCCTCTGGTATATCATCAATACTATTCTGACGATTCTTTGTATCTTGTCTTCTTAATTCTGGTAAAGGTATATTTGTATCTAATAAATTTGTGTCAGCATATCTCTGACTAAACTCTTGAAATGTAAAAGAGCGATGTCGTAATATCTGTGCAGCAAGTCCTCTTGTAGTATTAATTTCCAAAGTCATAAATGCTTGCTCAAAAATCGACCAATGTTGATGTTTGATACAGTATCTTAAAAGACCTGCATAGTTATCATTATCCTGATTATTGGGATTACTCACACGAGCACAATATGCCATGTGCTTTTCGGCATCGGGAGATACACTTACTAGAGATACGTTCATTTAAATCCTTTAGATGTTTTTTCTTCAATCATTGCTAATTCATTTTTAGCAATCTTTAGTTGTTCTTTGATTAATTTAATTTGATCCTCATCATAAAGATAAGGTTGTTTATTTAATCTTTCAAGCATTTTAACTAATCTTTTTACTCTGTTAATCGGGGTAGCCATCGTCGTCCTCTAATATTTCATCATAATCTTGAGATATAGAAGGAGGTGGAGCAGCATAAGATTCCACATCAGAAAAGACCTCTGCTTTAATGTCATCTACCAATAATTCTAAATTACGAACCATTAGTTTGAGTTTGTCTCTGTCCATAGTTATTATTGTTTTAAATATTATAGCACAAAAAAAGGAGGGTAACAACCCCTCCTTACAATTTAAAACTTGTAACCATACAAGAATCTAGCTTCAGCGTAAATGATAGTTAGAAATATAGCAGATGCTGCTAAAATTTCCGTTGTGACTAACATTACTTAGCAGTGTGTGCGATACCACGATATGTGAGTTCGACCTCTTTTGTTTGCTGAGCTTTGTTTCTGTTGGTGTCATAAACAACACCACGATAAGTGACTTTTGCCATTGAGTTTCTCCTAAAGTAATTGGACTTTTTACATCCGTTCCTTCAGTCAACTTTTGCGTCTCTACAATCTAAACCATATTTCTCACCAAAATCATAATACAAATCAATAACTTCCTGTCTATGTTCTACACTAATATCAGGATAGACTTTAGCACGATCAACAAGAGTATTAATATCTGTACATGATACTGTAACTACAGTTGTAACAGCAGTTGATGCAGCAATTAAAGTTTCAATCATAAGGATGAACGAACCCGTTCCGAGTCGGCTTACTTGCGTCCGATGATATAAGCATCACACTCACCTGACACTTTAGTTCTCAGGTAATCTATAAGATACTCGTGAGCATCAGAGTTAAGATTCTTATCGCTAAGTATCTCAATTCTGTTTTTGTTCCACTCTGAACAAGTCATATCCCAATGGGAAGCGTTGTGTTCGACTAGAAGTGATGCCAGTAGTGAGAGTTCTATCATTGGATGAACGATGTGTCTATATTAACACATTCACAGTATATATGCAAGTAGTTTTGTAATTTGTGATACATTTTTATATATTCTTCAGATTTAACTAATTTTTAATCTGTTTTTAATCTAAATAATTGGTTTTAATTTCGTGAAAACCCTACAGGACAAAAAAATTGGCGGGATTTTTTCCCGCCAAATTTGAAAACTACTTCCGTTTTTTCTTTTTGGGTGCTGTTGCCGATTGATAACCCCAGAGTGATGGTTTAATTATTCCTTTACCATAGTCAATAATTTTTATACCCATCTTAAACTTATCGTAATACATATCAAATAATTTAACTCTTGTGCCTCTTGTTAAATCACGATGAACTGTGCCATCAATTTCATATGTTACAACCCAAGC
>CABZLA010000037.1 GCA_902526435.1 uncultured Prochlorococcus sp.
GATTGATCATCTACGGCTCCAATTCTTGTAAATATTCGATCTACAATTTGAATGTCGGCTTTGCTTGCAGGGACGAAGCTTCCAATTTGAGATAGGATTTGTATTAATCCTACCTGTCTAATAAAGCAACTCTTTCCACTCGCATTTGGGCCAGTTAATATTATTAATTTTTGCTTATGATTAAACAAAATATCATTGGATATAAATTTTCTATTAGTTAATAGTTGTTCAACTATAGGATTCCGTCCTGCAATAATTTTTGTAATTTGTTGGCCTTTAGAATTAGTAATGGGTGAAATATTCGGTTTTATAAAATTATTTTCTAATGATGTAATTGCTAAACCGAGCAATGCATCTATACAGGCAATAGATTTTGCAATGGATCTGATTCTTTTTGTTTTTGAAGATACAAGAGTTCTTATCTCGCAAAACAATTCATATTCTCTAGCCGCCGCGCTATTTTTGACTTGAAATATTTTACTTTCTCTATTTTTGATTTCTGTTGTTACGTATCTTTCCTCATTAGTAAGAGTTTGCCTTTTAATCCAATGATCAGGTGCTAAATTAACTTTAGATTTATTAATTGATATGTAATAACCAAAGTTTTTATGGAATTGAATCTTTAAATTTGATATTTTACTAAGTTTTCTTTCTTTTAATTCTTCTTTACTCAACCAATCTGAGTAGTCATCTATTAAATTACGTAAGCCATCTAACACATTATCAACTCCATCATGAATAATGCCTCCTTCACTAGTATTTAAAGGAGGATTTTCTACTAGCTTGAAGCTTATTAGATCTGCTAACTCTATAAGTTCAAAATCAATATTTTTTAATTGATCCGTCCAAGATGGTATTTCATACTTAAATAATTCAATAATTGACTTTAATCTAGGTAATTTTTTTAAACCCTCTGAGATTGCTATTAAATCCCTTGGATTGGCATGCCCGGCGCATGCTCTCCCTGCAAGCCTCTCTAAATCGCCCATCGCTCTAAGTATATTTTGAGTGTCTATACGTAACTTTTTAGACTCTAAAAAGTTTGAAATAATATTTTGTCTCTTACAAATTTCATCAATATTTAATAAAGGAGTGTCTAACCATCTTCTTAAACATCTTGCACCCATGCAGGTATATGTTTTATCAATACTCCACAGAAGGGAACCTGCATAATTATTTTCTCTTTGTGTATTTTTTATTTCTAAATTTTTTTGAGTTTGATAATCAATAATTAAATGATCATTTGGAAATTGTATTTGTGGGAAATCTAGAGAAATTTTTAGAGAAGAATCGTTTTCTAAGTTTGAAGGATTGATTTTCTCTAAATAATTAAGTAAGCCACCAATTGCTTTAGTCGCATTATTTAAATTTTTTAGTCCTATGCCCTCTAAACTAAGAATTTGGAAATAGTTTTTTATAGTTGAAGATGCTTCATTAATACTGAAAAAAGTTTCTTGGGTGACGGTATATGTAATTTGTTGATTTTGGCTTTCTAATAACTTTTTCTCTTCATTGCTTCCTACGATGATTTCTGATGTATCTAATTTAATAATTTCATCGAATAATTTTGAAATTGATCTCCCTTCCATTGTTAATAATTCTCCTGTACTCACGTCAGCTCTTGAAATACCCCATTCATATAAATCTTCTGAAATATTCTCTGATAAGTGGATTGCTGTTATCCAATTATTTTTTTTCGCAACTAACATACCTTCTTCAATAACTGTCCCTGGAGTTATTATTCTTGTTACCCCTCTTTTCAGTGGTGTACCGTAATTTCCAGTACTTTTTTCTAACTGATCACATATAACTACTGAATGGTTTTTTTTAATTAGTTCGGCGCAATATCTTTCCATTGCATGATGAGGTACTCCTGCCATAGGGATTTTTCCAATTTCTTTACCCGCATCTTTGCTAGTTAGGGTTATTTCTAAAAGATTAGATATGAATACAGCATCTTCAAAAAAACATTCAAAAAAGTCACCTAATCTATATAACAACAATCTATTAGTGTTTTCTTCTTTTAATGTCACATAATGTTTGAGAACTGGAGTTAATTTTTGTTTTTCAACTGTTTTATAACTGTAAGATTTTTCACTAATACAATCATGCTTTCTTTCGGCATTTGAATCATTCTTGAATTTGTTTATTAAATTAGTAGAATTTTTCCTCTGTCTCGGCCTTTTCTGTGAATTTTTTTTTAATTCTTCAGTAGATAAATCTTCAGAAATTTGACTAGAGTTGTTGGGGCGTTTAATTTCATGATTAATTACAAATAAATCTCTCTGAATTATTGTATCTTCTTGCATCTTTTTATTATTTCTAAATAAATATTAGGAACTAATTTTAGTTTTGCATTTTAAAACTGACTAAACGTATGTAAATTTTCTCCAAAAATATTCATTTTCATGAGATCATAGTATCTATAATTATTTAAAAATAAGTTTGAATCATGCAGGCAGTTAACTTTTTCTTCGTAAATGCTCTTTTATTTGCTTCTCTTATCGCGGTAGTAGGAGTTCCTGTTCTTTATGTAACACAACCTTCCACTGAAGAAGGACAGAAAGAGAGTAGAAGAAAAATATATTCTATTGCTGCAGTATGGGTAGTTTTAGTTTTTGTTACAGGTATTGTTTCATCCCTAGTTTGAACTTAGTGCCTTTTCATGAGAGTGTAGATATATAGTCAAGAAAATTTAATGACAATCTTTGAAGGATCTTTTACTAATGCTTCTACTTTAAAAGTAGGAATAGTTGTAGCAAGGTTTAATGATTTAATTACTAATAAAATATTATCTGGGTGTCTTGATTGTCTTAAAAGACATGGTTTAGATACTTCAGAAACAAGTAAAGATCTTGATATTGTTTGGGTTCCTGGATCATTTGAACTGCCAATAGCAGCTAAAACACTCTTGAAAAAATCTAACTATGATGTTTTAGTCGCTCTTGGAGCTGTTATTCGAGGAGAAACCTCTCATTATGATGTGGTTATTTCTGAGGCAAGCAAAGGAATTTCACAAGTTTCATATGAAAATAATGTTCCAATTATTTTTGGCGTTTTAACTACTGATAGTATGCAGCAGGCTTTAGAAAGAGCTGGGATAAAAAACAACCTTGGTTGGAACTATGCTTTACAAGCAATTGAGATGGGCTCTTTAATCAAAAATTTAAATTAGTTTCAAAAAAAGTAAGGTTTTGTTCATTTCATTCCTTTTTTAAGATAAAATGGAGTAGTTATGCGGATGTAGCTCAGTGGTAGAGCATCTCCTTGCCAAGGAGAATGTCGAGAGTTCGAATCTCTTCATCCGCTTTTAATGTTTGTATCTTTTAGAATATTTTCAACAATAATTTCGTAATGACAAGAGAAATTTCTATTGAGGATTTGAAGGGATTATTTACTAAACCTTATGGTAAAGATGCACCAACTAAAGATAGATGGGCAGAATTTTATAATGAGAATGTTATTTTTACAGACCCAACGCAGGAAACAGAGGGCTTAGATTCTTATGTCACAGCTCAAGAAAAGTTAGTTAAAAGATGTGATGATGTTTTTTTTAGAAACTCATGCAATTTCCATCACTGGCGATTGTGGGTTTGTTGAATGGACAATGGGTTTAAAAATTATGGGTAAAGAATTTATTTATCCCGGAACTACTCGCCTATTATTTGGTGAAAATGGGCTAATAAAAGAACATAGAGATTATTTTGATTTTTGCGGCCCAACTTTTGGACCAGTGCCTATTTTAGGACCTTTTATAAGATGGCTTTATAGTAAATTTGTTTCTTGATTTACTTTCAATAGAAAAAACTTCATAATTCATGAATTAATAAATTTTGAGTAGTAACTTCTTTAAAATTAAATTGAGAATAAAACAATTTTTTATCTGTCGTCATTAGATATAATTTCTTTGTATTTTTAATTTTTTTTGAGGATAAAAGATTTTTTACAATTAACGTACCGAAACCTTTGCCTTGGTGATTTTGATCTATAACAATATCCCAAAGCACCCCGCGGTATATCCCATCGGTTAAAGCTCTACCAAAACCAACAATTTCCTTACCAACCCAAAGACTTATTACAATATCGCTGTTAGCAAGACATTTTTTTAGATCATTAATCGTTCTATTTTTTGCCCAAACAGCATTATTATCTAGTAATTTTTGTAGCTTAATTAATCCATTGGTCGGTTTAAAATGAGGACCTAATCCAAAAAACCTTAATCCTAAAGCTCCTTTAGCATGTTTGATTAGAGATATTTCTTTCATTTATTAAAAAGATTTTTGAACAGTGATGTCAGTTAGGTTATTTTTCTGACTTCAATCTAAATACCTTAATCGATTTCTTTTTAAAAAAATAAATAGATATACGATTTACTTATTTAGTTGTAACGCACTAATTTATAATGATTGTAATAGGATTAATTTTTTAGAGGAAAAACAATTATGCTCAAACTTTTGTTAGGAGACCCGAATACACGAAAGTTAAAGAGATATCAACCAATAGTTGAAGAAATAAACTTATTAGAAGAAGAAGTATCCATATTAAGTGATGATGAATTGCGTAACGAGACTCATAATCTTAAATCAAATATTTCAATAGAATTAAACATTAAAAAACAAAAGGAACTATTAGAAGAAATATTACCAAAAGCTTTTGCAATCGTCAGAGAAGCAAGTAAAAGAGTTTTAGAAATGCGTCATTTTGATGTGCAATTAATTGGTGGTATGGTTCTCCATGAGGGACAAATTGCTGAGATGAAAACTGGTGAAGGTAAAACTCTTGTTGCAACGCTACCTTGTTATCTAAATGCTTTAACTGGCAAAGGTGTTCATGTTGTTACTGTTAACGATTACTTAGCTCGAAGAGATGCTGAATGGATGGGACAAGTACATCGTTTTTTGGGCTTATCAGTTGGTCTTATTCAGCAAGATATGAGCCCTTCTGAGAGGAAAAAAAACTATGCATGTGACATAACCTATGCTACTAATTCTGAATTAGGCTTTGATTATTTAAGAGATAACATGGCTACCGAAATCGAAGAAGTAGTTCAAAGAAAATTCAATTATTGCGTTATAGATGAAGTAGATTCAATTTTAATTGATGAAGCAAGAACTCCTCTAATAATTTCTGGTCAAATTGAAAGGCCACAAGAAAAATATCAAAAAGCGGCAGAATTATCTTTGTCTCTCATTAAGGCGAAAGAGTTAAGTAAAGATGGTATTGATCCAGAGGGTGATTATGAAGTTGACGAAAAACAACGTAGCTGTATATTAACTGATCAAGGATTTGCTAAATGTGAAGAGTCCCTGAAGGTTAATGATTTATATGATCCTCAAGACCCGTGGGCTCATTACATCACTAATGCTTTAAAAGCTAAAGAATTATTCGTTAAAGATGTAAATTACATCATTAAAAAAGATGAAGCAGTAATAGTTGATGAATTTACAGGAAGGGTTATGCCTGGAAGAAGATGGAGTGATGGACAACATCAGGCAATCGAAGCAAAAGAAGGTCTTAAAATTCAACCTGAGACCCAAACATTAGCATCTATAACGTATCAGAATTTTTTCCTTTTATATCCAGGATTGGCTGGCATGACAGGAACTGCTAAGACCGAAGAGGTGGAATTTGAAAAAACTTATAAATTAGAGTCAACAGTTGTTCCAACTAATCAGATAAGGAAGAGAAAAGATTGGGCTGATCAAGTTTTTAAAACAGAGTTAGGAAAATGGAAAGCGGTCGCTAATGAGACAGCAGAAATACATAGAAGCGGTAGACCTGTTTTAGTAGGTACAACAAGTGTCGAAAAAAGTGAGTTATTAAGTACGCTCCTTTTCGAGCAGCAAATTCCACATAATTTGCTAAATGCAAAACCAGAGAATGTAGAACGCGAGGCAGAAATCGTAGCTCAGGCTGGAAGATCAGGTGCAGTCACTATCGCAACAAATATGGCGGGAAGAGGGACTGATATTATTCTTGGTGGTAATAGCGACTATATGGCAAGGCTAAAATTAAAAGAGACTTTAATGCCCTTACTTGTTAAGCCTGATAATGAGCATAAACCGCCAATACCTCAACAAAGAAATTCAAAAGCTGGGGGAGGATTTTCTGCAAATGTTAACTCAATTTCAAATAAAAATACTAAAAGTGGTGTAGACAGTCTTTTCCCATGTCAGTTAGGCGAAGATATTAAAAGAAAACTATCTTTATTATCCAATGAACTTGTAAGAAATTGGGGAGATAGAAGCTTAACTATTCTGGAATTAGACGATAAAATCGCTACTGCTGCTGAAAAAGCTCCAACTGAAGATAAACTTATACAATCTTTGAGAGAATCTTTATCAGAGGTGAAAAATGAATATGAAAAAGTATTAATTCATGAAGAAGAAAATGTTAGGAATGCTGGAGGTCTTCATGTCATTGGAACTGAAAGGCACGAGTCAAGAAGAGTTGATAATCAACTTAGAGGAAGAGCGGGTAGACAAGGGGATCTCGGTAGTACCAGATTCTTTTTATCTTTGGAAGATAATCTATTAAGGATATTTGGAGGAGATAGGGTAGCAAACTTAATGAACGCTTTTAGGGTAGATGAAGATATGCCTATTGAGTCAGGAATGCTTACTAGATCTTTAGAAAGTGCACAGAAGAAAGTTGAGACTTATTATTATGACATCAGAAAACAAGTTTTTGAATATGATGAGGTAATGAATAATCAAAGAAAAGCCGTTTATAATGAGAGACTAAGAGTTTTA
>CABZLA010000038.1 GCA_902526435.1 uncultured Prochlorococcus sp.
GAACAATGAATAATTTTTCCTTCTGCTACAGTTATTTCATCCTTTAAAAAAAATGTATTTACTTGAAATAAGTGATTATTAATTTTTTTGGGTAATATCTTAATTGAAAGTAAATCACCAATCTTAATAGGTAATAAAAAATTTGCTTCGCAATTAACTATTGGACATATAATTTGATTTTTATGGGAATTAGCATCTGGAAAAATATCTTGATGAGGAATACCATATACATCAAGACTTTCTTCCCAACTTTCATGAGCCCATTTTAAAAGGTTATGAAAGTGTATCACTCCAGCTGAGTCGCAATCACCAAACCTTACTTTCCTTTTTAACATCAACCAATTATTAGGTTTCATTAAAAGGTTTACCTATCTACAGAGCCCATAATGACATCTATTGACCCAAGGATTGCCATAATATCTGCTATCTTTGCTCCCTTAAGAATATGGGGCAATATTTGAAGATTGTTTAAATCAGCAGCTCTAATTTTAAATCTCCATGGTGTAACTTCATTATTTCCTTGAATGAAAACTCCTATTTCACCCTTACCAGATTCTAATCTTGTATATAATTCTCCATTAGGGATTTTAAAAGTTGGTGCAACTTTCTTAGCTACATATTGATAATCAATACCAAATATTTCACTTTTTTTATCCTCTGTAGCCATACGTTTAGCTTCTAAATTTTCTGTTGGACCTCCAGGAATCATTTCGCAAGCTTGACGAATAATTTTTAAAGATTGTCTCATTTCTTCAACTCTTACTCGATATCTGGCATAACAATCACCTTCTTTTTCTGAAGCAATTTCCCATTCAAAATCGTCATAACATTCATAACTATCAACTTTTCTCAAATCCCAAGAGACTCCAGAGGCCCTGAGCATTGGTCCAGAGAGTGACCAATTAATTGCTTGATCTCTTTCTATAGTTCCAAGACCTTCAATTCTTTTTTTGAATATAGGATTATTTGTTATTAATTTTTCATATTCATCGATCTTTGGAGCAAACCAATCACAAAAATCTATGCATTTTTCTAACCATCCGTAAGGCAAATCACAAGCTACACCTCCTATTCTAAAAAAATTATTATTTATCAATCTTTGTCCAGTAGCAGCTTCCCAAAGGTCATAAATCATTTCTCTTTCTCTAAAGATATAAAAGAATGGGGTCTGAGCTCCTACATCTGCTAAAAATGGACCTAGCCATAAAAGATGATTTGCAATTCTATTAAGCTCCAACATTAGAACTCTTATATAACTGGCCCTTTTGGGTACAACAATATTCGCCAATCTTTCTGGTGCATTTACTACAATAGCTTCATAAAACATTCCGGCTGCATAATCCATTCTGCTTACATAAGGTACATACATGACATTTGTCCTGTTTTCAGCTATCTTTTCCATCCCTCTATGCAAATATCCAATTACGGGCTGACAATCTATTACATTCTCGCCATCAAGGGTTACAACTAACCTCAAAACTCCATGCATAGATGGATGATGAGGGCCAAAGTTGACCACCATCGGTTCTGTTCTAGTCTCTAGTTGAGCCATTAATAATTTATCCTCTATTTAAATCTTAGTAGAAAGTTATGCAAACTGACCTTTTTGATTCATCTTTATTCAATCATAAGTCAGTAATGACAGATGAAATTTTAGTTTCTGTAGATCAATATCCATTAATATCAGATAATAAACTTACAGCGATAGATGCAACTTTAGGTGGTGGTGGACATTCATATCAATTATTAAAAAAATATCCTGATTTAAAAATAATTGGACTAGATCACGATCCATTCGCGAGGAAGTCAGCATTTATTAAGCTTGAAGAATTTCAATCGAGGATTGAAATACATCCCTCAAATTTTGCTAACTTTGAGCCACAAGAAAAAGTTTCTTTTGTAATAGCAGATCTTGGAGTCAATAGTAATCAAATAGATAACCCACAAAGAGGATTTAGTTTTCAAAAAGATGGACCTTTAGATATGAGAATGAATCCGTTACTTGAAATGAATGCAGAGAACTTAATTGAGACTTTAAGTGAAAAAGATCTGGCTGATTTAATTTTTAAATTTGGTGATGAAAGATTATCACGAAAGATTTCTAGGAGAATCAAAAAAGATTTACAAGAAAAAGGCAAATATTCGGGTACAAAAGATTTAGCTTATTCCATTGCTGGTTGTTTCCCACCAAAACAAAGATATCGAAAAATTCATCCTGCGACTAGAACATTCCAGGCACTAAGAATTGCTGTAAATAAAGAAATCGAAGCACTAGAAAGATTTTTAGAAATTTCTCCAGATTGGCTATTACCTGGGGGAATAATTTCAATTATTAGCTTTCATTCAATAGAAGATCGGCTGGTGAAAAATTCTTTTAAGGGTGATGAAAGATTAAAAAATCTTACAAAAAAACCAATTACACCAAATGAAAAAGAAATTGAAAATAATAAAAGATCGCGAAGCGCAAAATTAAGAATTGCTCAATTAAAATAATTAAAATCTCAGCGTAATAATTTAATAGAATCTGTAATTATCTCAATTGATTTTTCTATATCTTCTTTAGTAGTCATCAAACCAATACTTAATCTTAATGAAGCCTCTGCTTCTTTAAAAGATCTTCCTAGAGCTAGTAATACATGCGAAGGCTCACCATTACTACAAGCTGACCCACTAGAACAGATTATTTTAGATTTCAAACTTTTATGCAATTTTGAACCGTTTACATCAAGTACTGTTAGATTCAAATTATGAGGCAATCTTTCCTTCATTGACCCATTTATTTCAACTCCAGAATTATTGCCTAATAATCCCTTCAAAAGTTCATCTCTATATAAAAGAAATTTATTGATATTCTTTTTTTGATTTAAAACTGCTATCTCTATTGCTTTAGTAAAACCTACTATCAAAGGTAATGGCAATGTTCCTGATCTTAAACCAAATTCTTGACCTCCTCCTAAAACTAAAGGCTGGAGCTCAATATCTCTATCAATCAAGAGTATTCCTACACCTTTAGGACCATATATTTTATGGGAGCTTATCGTTAACATATTTGCTACTGAGTCAAGGCTATCAAACTCCAGAAAACCTAAACATTGTGCATAGTCAGAATGGAGAACTATATCTCTTGAACCACATATTTCTGAAATTTCTTTCAAAGGCTGAATAACTCCTATTTCGTTATTTGCCATCATGATGCTTACCAAAAATGTATCATCTCTTATACAGTTAACAAATTTTTCTTCTGAAACTAAACCATCTTTTTCTGGACTAATTTCAGTAATTTTAAATCCCTCTTTTCTTAATTGATCTAAGGGCTCTAATACAGCTTTATGCTCAGTTTTAAGAGTAATAATATGACCATAATTTTCTGTTTCTTTATAATGTTTCCTTGCAAAACCTAGCAGAGCTAAATTGTTAGATTCAGTTGCTCCACTAGTAAAAATTACTTTCTTTTTTTTTAGAAATAAATATTCTTGTATTTTTTCTCTTGAGACTTCTAATATGGCACTTGCATTAATGCCTGCTAAATTTGATTTACTCGAAGGGTTAGAAAATATTTCACTCCAATAAGGTGCCATAGAATTTACAACCTCCTCTAAACAAGGGGTTGAAGATTGATAATCTAGTAGTATGGGAGTTGAAAGCATCATATTTAGTATATAAAATTATTTTTAAGCTAAAGAAAATTTAATTCAAAATTAAAAAAATGAATGACACTAATCAAATAAATAATGAAGCAATTAGAAAATCAAAAATTTTATTGGTAGATGATGAGCCTGGCTTAAGAACAGCTGTAAAAACATTTCTCGAAGACGAAGGATTTGAAATTTTTATTGCTGTTGACGGAGAGGATGGATGGGAAAAAGCTCAAACAATTTTCCCAGATCTTATTATTAGCGATATTATGATGCCGAGATCAAATGGTTATGCTTTATTAGAAAAAATAAGAGAAGATGAAAAGCTAGGAGGTACTCCAGTTATTTTCCTTACAGCAAAGGGAATGACTTTAGATAGAACCCAAGGATATCTTGCAGGTATTGATGATTATATTTCTAAACCCTTTGATCCAGATGAATTATCTGCAAGAGTTAAAAATGTAATTAATAGGCAAGAGCGATTACTCAAAGAAGCAGCCCGATTTGCTGATATTGATGTTAGTAAAATGGCAAAACAGATCACTGAAATAAAATCTATGCTTACAGATCAGAATCCACTCAATAAAGAAAATTCTATAGATATTCCAAGTTTTACGCCAAGAGAAGCAAGCGTACTTCAACTTGTAGCAGAGGGCCTTATGAATAAAGAAATTGCCAGACAACTTGAAACCTCTATTAGAAATGTTGAAAAATATGTAAGCAGGCTTTTCATTAAAACAAGTACATCTAGCAGAACAGAATTAGTCCGTTATGCACTTGAAAATCACCTAGTAAAATAATTTAATTTACTTTCTTAAATTCAATTAATTTGGAAAAATAAAATGGAGCTTGATTTAATTTCTTTTGAACTACGATAAAACCTTTTTCATAAGCAGCATTAATAATCCCTTTTTCCCTTAATGTATATGCTCTAGTAGTTTTACTTGGCCCGGGAAACAACTTTCCAATATTCTTTAATACTGCCAATATTGGTGTGTAAGGGGCAAAACTAACTATTAGCCTCTCTTTACTCAAGTCACATAAATATTTGACCATTTCTTCTGCGACTGGTTGCGGGTAATGAATAAATACATCTAAACAAATGACAACATCAAATAACCCTTTTAACTGTTCAAGGTCACTAGTTAAAAATTTGATTTTTCTTTGACTTAAACCTAATTCATTGATACGTTTCTTTGTTTCTTTAATCATTTCAGAAGATATGTCACTAACCTGCAAATCTTTAATACCAAGTTTTAGTAAAGGAATAGCTAAACTTCCCACACCGCAACCAGCATCACAAAAAGTCTTAGTTGTTAATTCAGGATAATTTTTAATGTATGAAATGACATCATCGACGGTCTTTTGATGACCTTTTCTAATATTTTTCTGCACTGTATTGATTTCTTCTGATTTACTATAAATTTTTCTCCAACGAACAAAACCGGTCCCATTGAAATACTCCCTAACTTCGCTTTTTTCGAGATTTTTATTAGACGTCATAACAATTCATACAAAATTAGTCTTTTTAATACTAACTAACTAGCGCACAAGTAATTGCACGTCATTATAAGAAAAGAATTTATTTGTTATTTTGTCAGAATTTAATTCCAGCAATATTTATAAAATTGCTGTAGTAATGGGAAGTGATTCAGATCTAAAAAATTTGAAACCTGCAATAGATATATTGAATGAATTTGGAATAGAAACTGAGGTTTGTATACTTTCTGCGCATAGAACGCCAATGGAAATGATGGAATATGCAAAAAAAGCAGAATCAGAAAACATAAAAGTTATTGTCGCAGGAGCCGGTGGAGCTGCTCACCTGCCTGGAATGATAGCTTCGCTAACATGCATACCTGTAATAGGTGTGCCGGTAGAGAGTAAAACTTTGCGCGGAATTGACTCCCTATTATCAATAGTCCAAATGCCTGCAGGGATTCCTGTAGCAACAGTGGCCATAAACGGTGCAAAAAATGCTGGTTTATTAGCAATTCAAATCCTTAGTTTATTTGATGAAGCTTTAAGAGTAAAAATGAAAAAATTTAGAGATAATCTCCACACACAAGTAAGTTCTAAAAATAGAAAATTGTCTAATCTAGGGGCTGATAATTACCTGAAAAATTACTAAAAATATTTTTATAATTAAATCCTTTCAATTAAATTCTGTTCTCTAAGAAAATTAATAACTTCTTCAACAGAATCATTTAAATTTAAGGTACCTGTATCAACTACTATTTCTGGATTTACAGGGGCCTCATATGGACTAGATATTCCTGTAAATTCTTTAATTTCTCCCAAACGTGCCTTTTTATATAAACCTTTAATATCTCTAGTCTCACATACATCAATGTTTGCAGAGCAATATACTTCAATAAAATCCTTTGATCCAATAATTTTTCTAACCTTATTTCTATCATTAATGAAAGGGGAGACGAATGCTGTAATGGTTATGATTCCTGCATTCATAAATAAATTAGCTACTTCACCGATTCTTCTTATGTTTTCTTCTCTATCTTCATCTGAGAATCCAAGATCCTTGCATAAACCATGTCTAATATTATCTCCATCTAGTACATAAGTTGATAACCCATCCAAATGTAAAACCTCATTTACAGCATTGGCTAAGGTACTTTTCCCAGACCCTGATAAACCTGTAAACCAAATTACCATTCCTTTATGTCCTCTCATTTTTTCTAACTTATTTCTATCAATAGTTAAATTGTGCCATTTTATATTTTTTCCTGAATTTTTCTGATTTAGTTCCGTCATCTTTTTATGTTTCTAAAAGTAGAAATCTATTTTAACTCTTGACTCATAAATTTTGAAATCCCTCTTTGCGAAGAAACTCAATTGATTTGTGTACCATATCTCCTTGTA
>CABZLA010000039.1 GCA_902526435.1 uncultured Prochlorococcus sp.
ATTGAATAGTTTTCTTCTTCTAAATTGATTGAGTTATTTTCGCCTATTATCAGTCGAATTATATTTTCAGATGCTTTTTTATATGGGAGATTAATTTTAGATTCTTTATTTTTATTTGAATGATCTAAAAATCTTGAGAATTTGGATTTATTGGAAAGTCTCCAGTATTCACTTTTGATATTTGGTAATGGATTTAATTTTAATTTACTAAGACAAATTTTTTGTATCTCAGATGGATTACTAATTAATTCATTTTTTTTAATTTCTTCAATAATTTGCATTGATTTATTGCTCTTTTACAAAATTATCAGTCCATTCATATCCATGTTTCTCAAGTTCTAGGGCAAGATCACTTTCTCCAGTTTTTATTATTTGACCTTCTGACATTACATGAACAAAGTCAGGTTTTATTTCATCTAATAACCTTTGATAGTGAGTGATTAATATAATTCCAGTTTGTTCATTAGATATCTTCTTAATACCTGAGGCTACTATTCTAAGTGCATCAATATCTAAGCCTGAGTCGGTTTCATCCAATATTGCAATTTTTGGTTCTAATAATGCCATTTGTAAAATTTCATTCCTTTTCTTTTCTCCACCTGAAAAACCTTGATTAATACTCCTCGATAAAAAGGCAGAATCCATTTTTACTAAGTCAAGTTTTTCTTTTACTAAGTCTTCAAAATCAAAAGTATCTAGTTCTTCTTTATTGAGAAATTTTCTTCTTGCATTTGTCGCAACTCTGAGAAATTCTAGATTACTTACTCCAGGAATTTCGATTGGATATTGAAAGCCAAGAAAAATACCAGATTGAGCTCTCTCTTCTGGTTCTAAAGACTGAATATCATTTCCTGTGAATTTTATTTCGCCTTTGGTGATTTTGTATGATGGATGACCCGCAATAATCTTGGAAAGAGTACTTTTTCCACATCCATTTCTTCCCATGATTGCGTGAATTTCACCAGGATTAACTGAAATGGTCACCCCTTTTAAAATAGGAAGATTTTCTATAGATGCAAAAAGATTATTTACTTCTAATATTGGATCTAATTCTTTCGTTTTGCTTTGCATCGCACTTTTGAAATTAATTGATTATCCAACGGAACCTTCTAATTTGAGGGCAAGCAGCTTATCGGCTTCAGCCGCAAATTCCATTGGTAGTTGATTGAATACATCTCTACAAAAGCCACTTACCATCATTGATACAGCCTCTTCAAATTCAATACCTCTGCTTTGTAAATAAAAAAGTTGATCTTCAGAAATTCTACATGTACTTGCTTCATGCTCAATTTCTGAATTTGGTTGTTGAGATTGAATATAAGGAAATGTATTCGCAGCAGCTTGATTGCCTATTAACATTGAATCACATTGACTATAATTTCTTGATCCAGAAGCTTTTGAACCCATTTTTACGAGACCTCTGTAACTATTAATTGAATTGCCAGCACTAATTCCTTTACTAACTATTGTTGATTTAGTTCTGGGACCGATGTGAATCATTTTTGTCCCTGTATCGGCTTTTTGAAGGTTATTAGTAAGAGCAACAGAATAAAATTCCCCTACCGATTCTTCTCCTAATAAAATACAGCTAGGATATTTCCATGTGATGGCAGAGCCTGTTTCAACTTGAGACCAGCTTATTTTACTTCTCTTACCTAAACATTTCCCCCTTTTGGTGACAAAATTAAAGATTCCTCCAACTCCTTCTTCATTTCCAGCATACCAATTTTGTACTGTTGAATATTTAATTGAGGCGTCGTCTAAGGCAATAAGTTCAACTACCGCTGCGTGCAGAGTATTCGTATCAAACATTGGAGCTGTACATCCTTCAAGGTAGCTTACGGAGCTAGATTCTTCTGCGATAATTAAAGTTCTTTCAAACTGACCAGAGTCTCCACTGTTGATTCTAAAATACGATGAGAGATCCATCGGACATTTAACTCCTTTTGGGATGTAAACGAATGAACCATCACTAAAAACAGCAGAATTTAATGCAGCAAAATAGTTATCATTAGCTGGTACAACAGAACCTAAATATTTTTCTATTAAATTCGAGTGATCTTTTACTGCTTCGCTTATAGAACAAAATATTACTCCATGCTCAGCAAGTTCTTTTCGGAAGGTTGTTGCAATAGATACACTATCGAATACTGCATCAACAGCAACATTTGTAAGTTTTTTTTGTTCAGTTAGAGGAATTCCTAATTTATCAAAAGTTTCTAGGAGCTTGGGATCAACTTCATCTAAGCTAGAAATCTTTTCTTTTTGTTTAGGTGCAGAATAATAAATTATATCTTGATAATTAATTTTTTTGTAACCTAGGTCTGCCCAGTTAGGCTCTTCCATTTTTTGCCATTTCCTAAAGGCATTAAGTCTGAAATTAAGAAGATATTCAGGCTCTTCTTTTTTTTCTGAAATTAATCGAATTGTATCTTCATTTAGCCCTTTGGAAATCTTTTCAGTTTCGATATCGGTAACGAAACCATATTTGTATGGTTCAGATACGACATCTTTAACTAAATTTTCACTTACCATAATTTCTATAAATTAATCTATTACAATTAGTTTTCTATACTTTAGCTAAATATATGCCCAATATTGAGTTTTTATCCTTAATTAAATTAAAAAATTAATGTCTAATCAAACAAATTCTTTTACAAGTCCGTTAAGCGATGAGATCGTGAAAAATATAGATCAATTGAATTTGCCCATAATTAAGAAGCATCATGTTCGATTACTTGCTCATTGTCTCGAAATCTTCAAGGAAATCGGAAAAGATGAAAAATCGTTCTTTGAAGAAGATGAACTGCTTAAGAAATGGTGTGAAAAAAAATCCCAAAAGTTTAATGATAAAAATTTCAATCAACTTTTTTATGAACAAATGTCTTCTGCTGCAAAAAAAATAAACATTTTTTCTAAGAGTATTGACAAAAATTTCAAAGAATTGAATCTTGAGGATTTAATCACTTTAGTTGAGCAAAATCAGGAAAATTAATGTGAAGCGATCCCGAAGAAAAAATATATTTTTGTTGAGTTCTTAACAATTCAAGGTAATAAAATTTAAAAAACAGAAAATTAATTTAAAAGCTATAGATTTCTAGATTTCTTTAAAATTCACTTATACCAGTTACTTATAAGAAAGTTGTAAAATTTAAAAAATTTAAAGTAGTCAGAAGATCCTGACGACTGCCTCTAATGTCACCCAAACTGCAAAAAAAAAGAACATACTGATCCCATGCAATTTATGGAGTTTTAAAAGTGGTTGATGGGATCAAGAATAAAGAATATTTACTTAGTCTAACCCTCAGACAATTGCGACAAGAAGCTAGTAAATTATCTGTCCCTTTATACAGTAGAAAGACTAAAGCTGTACTCATTGATCTCATTGATAAATATCAACGAAATGCTTCTGAAGGATATAATAAACACTCACCTAAAAATACTTCTCCAAAAATCTCTGATCTTTCTTCTCAACCAGTAAAACAGGAACCTAATACAAAACTAGTTTTTTTGCCTAGAGACCCAGAATGGGCATACGTATTTTGGCAAATCTCAGAAAGTGATAGAGATAAAGCTCAATCTTTAGGTGCAAATAAATTATGTCTACGTTTATATGATGCTTCAGGTATTAGTGAAGGAAATTTAAATCAGGGTACTTTAAGAGAAATTGCTGTAGATAGTTTTAGTACCGAATGGTATTTGCCCATCCCTCTAGCGGATAGGGATTATAAGGTTGAATTGGGTTATAAATACGGCTTTAAATGGATGTCATTGGCTTTTTCATCTGTAAGTCATGTACCAGGTAGTCAGCCTTCAGAGCAGATTTTAGATAAATTTGTTCCTTTTAACTTAGACACTCCTGCATTATCTGAGCCTCCATTTGTTATGAAAAGCCCAAAGGTTGAAGAAACTAATGATTTGCATGAGCGCTTATACCAGGCAGCAACAAGTTTTCCTACAAGAAGAAAAGTAGGTTCTGAAGAATTTATGGAAAACATGAATTCAAAAAATTTAAACTCAAATCTCACCGATTCTGGTGCAGGTCAATGGTCTTCAGGCTTAAATGAATCAGGTAGTGGAATAGTTAAAAATAAATCTTTTTGGTTAGTTGCTGATTCCGAATTAATTGTTTATGGAGCAACAGATCCATCTGCTAAATTAACTATTGGTGAAGAAGAAGTTCCTTTGGCTGCTGACGGTACTTTTAGGCTTCAAGTTCCTTTTAGGGATGGCTCTCAAAAATATGAAATTAAAGCTATTGATGCTTCTGGTGACCAAGAAAAAAGTATTACAATGAAATTTGATAGAGTTACACCTCTTGACGATACAAATGAGAAAGATAATGCTGAGAAAGAATGGTTTTAGATAAATAAAAATACTAATGTTAAAAAAAATTGTTGCTTTTACACCTTTATTTGGAGCTTTAAGTTTCCCTTTGATAGTTCCTATTACTATTTCTAAATTTGGGGTAAATTATGGAATTCTAAGCGCATTAGTTATTTCTTCTTTATGGTTTATCGCTATGTTAAGAACATCCGAAATGCCACATTAATTTAGTTAGATTTTTCTAAGTTTTATAGAAATTATGACTGAAGTTAATGTCATTAATATAGATAATCCTTTTCTAGATCAGAAACCAGGCACTTCTGGTTTAAGAAAAAGTACTTTAAGGTTTAAAGAAGAGCATTATTTTGAAATATTTATCGAGGCAATTTTAAAATCACTTAATAATTTGCGAGGGTCAACTTTGGTTGTTGGAGGAGATGGTAGATATGGGAATATCGAAGCAATCGAGAAAATTATCCAAATATGCATAGCTCATAAAGTTGGAAAAGTTATTATTCCAAAAAATGGTTTATTATCTACACCTGCGACATCTCATTTGATTAGAAAAGAGAAGGCAATTGGAGGAATTATTCTTTCAGCAAGTCATAATCCTGGTGGTATTGACGGGGATTTCGGAGTGAAATTAAACACTGCGAATGGTGGACCTGCTCCTGAGTCAATTACAGATCAAATATTCCAACGTTCTCAATCACTTAAGAGTTACAAAATTAGTAATTTTAAAATTCCAGACTTAGATAAGTTTGGGTTATTCTCTTTTGGAGAAACTTCATTAGAAATAATTGATGGATTAAAGGATTATTCAGATTTAATGGAGAATATTTTTGATTTAGATCAAATAAGTGATTTTCTTAAAAATGATTTCTCTTTGATTTTTGATGCCATGAATGCAGTTACTGGTCCATATGCAAAAAATATTTTTGTTGAAAAAATGGGTCTTGTAGATGCTTGTGTCATGAATGGCATACCCCTAGAGGATTTTGGAGGTTTACATCCTGATCCAAATCTTACTTATGCGTCTAAATTGGCGGATTTGTTATTAGTTCAAAAAGCTTATAGTTTTGGAGCTGCATGTGATGGTGATGGCGACAGAAATATGATCTTAGGTAAGGGATGTTTTGTAAATCCAAGTGATAGTTTGGCAGTTATTACTGCTAATACAAATTGTGTTCCTGGATATAAAGATGGTATTGCTGGTGTTGCACGATCTATGCCTACAAGTTCAGCTGTAGACTTTGTTGCACGTGCTTTAAATATTCCTTGTTTTGAAACACCAACTGGATGGAAATTTTTTGGAAATCTTTTAGATTCTAATTTAATTACAATTTGTGGAGAGGAAAGCTTCGGAACTGGTAGTAATCATGTCAGAGAAAAAGATGGCTTATGGGCAGTTTTATATTGGTTACAAATCTTAGCTGTGAAAAATTGTTCAGTTAGTGAATTAATTCAAAACCACTGGAAACAATACGGAAGAAATTATTATTCAAGGCATGATTATGAGGCGATTCCTTCTACTATTGCAAATCAAATATTCAATAATTTATCTTCTATTCTTCCAAGTTTAAAAAACAATAAGTTTGCTGGAAATCTGGTGAAACAAGCAGATAACTTTTCATATTTAGATCCAGTAGATAATTCAATTAGTAAAAATCAAGGATTAAGAATTATACTTGAGGATAATTCCAGAGTAATAATACGTTTATCAGGTACTGGTACAAAAGGTTCAACTTTGAGATTATATTTTGAAAAATTTGCAAATTCTCAAAGTAATTTAGATTTAAATCCTCAAAATGCTCTAAAAGATCTAATTAACGATTTAGATCATTTATTAAACATTTCAAAACTTACCAAAATGGAAAAACCCACTGTCATTACATAATTTTCAAAAATGATTTATTCGTTATATTAAAAAACATGGAGTCAGATAATTTATTTAGCAATACTTATCGAATAAAGAGTAATGCGCCATTAGCTGATAAATTAAGACCAAAAAATTTAGATGACTTTTTCGGTCAAGAATCCATTTTGGGACACAATTCTTTATTAAGAAATGCAATATTGAATGATAAGGTAGGAAATATTATTTTTTCTGGCCCACCTGGTGTAGGTAAAACAACTTTAATTGAGATTAT
>CABZLA010000040.1 GCA_902526435.1 uncultured Prochlorococcus sp.
TTTGCAGGGAGATCCCAAAGAAAGTGAAGTTTTACCATATTCATTAGCATTTAATCTATTTTTACATAATTCACCAATGCTTTCTAATAATTACTGCGAAGAAGAGATGAAAATGACAAACGAAACTCGCAAAATACTAAATATTACTGATTTAAAACTTTCTTCAACATGCGTTCGAGTTCCAGTTCTTAGAGCCCATTCTGAATCGGTTAATATTGAGTTTGAGGATATTATCACACCTTCTTATGCTAGTGATCAATTAAAAAAAGCTAAAGGATTAGAAATAATAGAAGATTATAAAAAAAATAGGTTCCCCATGCCTAATGATGTGATGGGAAGAGATAATATTGCCGTAGGAAGAATAAGAACCGATATTAGTAATCCTAATGGATTAGAATTGTGGTTATGTGGAGATCAAATAAGGAAAGGAGCGGCACTTAATGCTGTCCAAATAGCTGAATTATTAATTGCAAAAAAATGATTCCCAACGATACAAAATTTTCTAATCCATTATTCGGAAAAATTTTGACTGCTATGGTTACTCCATTTAAAGAAAATGGTGCGGTTGATTATGAATTAGCTATTAAACTTTCTAATTACCTATGTGAAAATGGCTCTGATGGAATTGTGCTTTGCGGGACCACAGGAGAGTCTCCAACTCTTTCATGGACAGAACAACATAATTTGTTCGTTGCAGTAAAAGGTTCTTTAAAGTCTAATTCCAAAGTCATTGTTGGTACGGGTAGTAATTGTACAAGTGAGGCTATAGAAGCTACCCAAAAAGCTTATGAATTTGGTGCTGATGGCGCATTAGTTGTTGTCCCCTATTACAACAAACCCCCTCAAGAAGGTCTTTATACTCACTTCAGTTCTATAGCTAATGCAGCTAGTGATTTACCTTTAATGTTATATAACATCCCTGGGAGAACTGGGTGTAATTTATTGCCCACCACTGTAAACAAACTTATGGATTTCCCAAATATTCTCAGTATTAAAGCAGCAAGCGGTAGAATAGAGGAAGTGACAGAGTTAAGGGCAGCTTGCGGCTCTAAACTTTCCATATATAGTGGCGATGATTCATTATTGCTTCCTATGTTATCTGTTGGTGCTGTTGGTGTAGTAAGCGTTGCGAGCCACATAGTTGGTTTGCAGCTTAAATTTATGATTGAATCATTTCAAAAAGGGGAAGTATCTATCGCTCTAGATATTCATGAAAAACTGCAACCACTTTTTAAAGCACTCTTTGAAACGACTAATCCAATTCCTATTAAAGCAGCTTTAGAATTAAAAGGGTGGCAAGTTGGTTCTCCTAGGCATCCATTAACTCCTCTTATTAAAGAAAAGAGAGAAAGTTTATTTCAGATAATTCAAAATCTGTCTTTGTAAATACTTTTTTTAACGCTTTAATAAAGTTACTTTGACTTTAATAACCACAATTTTTGCTTGTTAAAATACTTTTATTATGAATTCAAATCAAATCAAATCAAATAATAATCAAACCTTACCTCAACCAAAAAGATCAAATGAATCTCCTTTAAAAATTATTCCATTAGGGGGTCTTCATGAAATAGGAAAAAACACATGTGTTTTCGAATACGAAGATGACATTATTTTGATAGATGGAGGACTCGCTTTCCCAAGCGATGGCATGCATGGTGTGAACGTTGTTATGCCTGATACATCCTATTTACAAGCTAACTTAAATAGATTTCGTGGAATGATAGTAACTCATGGTCACGAAGATCATATTGGTGGAATTTCTCATCACTTAAAGAAATTTAATATTCCTGTGATTTATGGTCCACCTTTAGCAATCTCAATGCTTAAAGGAAAAATGGAAGAAGCTGGCGTGGCTGATAGGACAACAACCCAGACTATACAACCAAGGCAAGTTGTCAGACTTGGACAGCATTTTTCATTAGAGTTTATACGTAATACTCACTCAATTGGAGATAGTTTTTCTTTGGCTCTAACTACTCCAGTAGGTGTTGTTTTCTTTACTGGAGATTTTAAATTTGATCATCTGCCACCTGATAATAAACATGCTGATATCGAAAGAATGGCATTTTATGGAGAGAAAGGTGTCCTTTGTTTACTCTCAGACTCTACAAATTCTGAAGTAAAGGGTTTTGTTCCTTCAGAAATTTCTGTTTTTCCAAATTTAGATCGAATAATATCGGAAGCCAAAGGTAGAGTGATGCTTACCACTTTTGCAAGTTCAACCCATAGAGTCGCTATGGTGATCCAATTAGCAATGAAGCATGGACGTAAAATTGGATTAATGGGACGATCAATGCTAAATGTTGTCGGAAAATGTCGTGAATTAGGTTATATCAAATGTCCTGATGATCTCTTTTTCCCGATTAAAAGCATAAGAGATTTACCAGATAGAGAAACTCTACTCTTAATGACAGGTAGTCAAGGAGAGGTAATGGCTGCATTAAGTAGGATTGGAAGAGATGAACATCCACACGTTAAACTTAAAACTACTGATACAGTTATTTTTTCTTCTAGCCCAATTCCTGGAAATACAATTTCTGTTGTCCATAGTATTGATAGATTAATTAAATTGGGAGCCAATGTTATTTACGGTAAAGAACATGGAATTCATGTTTCTGGCCATGGATGTAGAGATGATCAAAGATTGATGCTTGCGTTAATTAAACCAAAATTTTTTGTCCCCGTACATGGTGAATATAGAATGCAAGTTCTTCACGGTAAAACCGCTGAATCGATGGGCGTTGATCCGAATAATATACTTATCCTTGATAATGGAGATACTATTGAGCTTAGATCTGATTCAATGATTCAAGGAGATCCAGTAAAGTCTGGAATTGAAATGTTGGATAACACGAGAACTTGTGTAGTAGATGCAAGAGCATTAAAAGAGAGACAGCAGTTAGCAGATGATGGAATAGTTACTGTTTTAGCTCCTATAAGCACAGATGGTAATATGGTTGCTCCACCAAGAGTAAGTTTGAGAGGGGTAGTAATTTCAGCTGATCCAAGAAAAATGTCAATGTGGACAGAAAGGGAGATAAATTGGGTACTGGAAAACCGCTGGAAACAATTATCAAGACAAACAAGTCCCAATAGTTTTGAAGTTGATTGGATTGGGGTCCAAAGAGAGATTGAAAATGGTTTAACTAGAAGAATGCGAAGAGAATTACAAGTAGAGCCTTTAATTTTATGTTTAGCTCAACCTGCACCAAGCGGAACCCGAGCTTATAAACCTCAAATAGTTAATGAGCAAAATCAGCATCCAAAAAATAAACATTATCCAAATGTAAATAATCAAAATATAAACCGAAATCAAAATAATTATAAAAATAATATATCTTCAAAAAATGCAAATCAAGTACAGAATAATCGAACTGTAAAAGACTCAGTTAAGTCTCCAACAGTTAAGGTAGAGGAGGCACCAGCAGGTAGGACTAGAAGAAGGCGATCTACAGTATCATCCTAGTTTTTTTCTAGATTTATATAGTCCTTATTCCAAATAATCAGTAATCCATCTGGTAAATTTATTTGGCCTCTTTCTTTTTCAAAAATTGAAGTGGCTAAACGAGTTATATTTTTTGAGCTTAATTGTTTTCTACTATCCTTCTTGAGAAAAGTATTTAAAATAGTACATCTTGCTTCAATGCATAAACTATTTAATAATTCTCTTTTTACACCAGTTGCACTTTCACAAGAAAGGTAAGCAAGTTTACTCAGGTCATTTTGCTCATTCTTATAATTGCTCAGTTTTTCTGCAAAACTATTTATCCTCTTGGAACAACCAGGATACATATTTTCTAGAATAGGAATAATTTTTTTCCTGACTAAATTCCTTTTAATTGTTAGATCGTAGTTAGTCGGGTCTTCCCAAATAGGAATGTTTTGAAGCTGGCAAAATTTCTTGGTGTCCTCTCTACTGAATATTAATAATGGTCTTATTAAATAAATGTGATCTTCAAGTAGTCGTTTTTTGTCGATATAGCTTAGTCCTGCATAATTGCTTCCTCTAGCTAAATTTAATAAAAATGTTTCTGCGTTATCTGTGTTCGTATGACCCGTTAATAAGTAAATATCGATTTCTTTTTGGTTCTCAAAAAATAATTGATTTGCCCTTTCACTTAATTTCTTATATCTCCAATCTCGCGCTTTTTCTTCAGAAGAAATAGTTTTTTTATTACCTTGATCAAAAAAAAATGTAATATTTTTTTTATTACAGTAACTTTTTAATTCAAGTGCATATTTTTCAGATTTTTCATGCCATTGATGATCTCCATGCCAAACATTTATAACCCAATTATGTTGCTTTTTCATATCATTGATTAGGTTTAATAAAGCCATCGAATCTTGCCCTCCTGAAACTGCTATTAATAGATTTGCTCCATCCGGAATTAATGTTTTATTGCCTAAAATTTCCTTGTGTAGGACGTGGTGCCAGGATGTCCAATTTTTTTGCGTTGAATTTTTATTAGACATATTGTTTAACTCAGATAATATTTTTTAAAAAATACACTGTTTTAATAAAACAATGTCACAATCAGGTAATAAATTCATCAAGTCTATGAGTCTGATTAATCTTTTGCCACAAAAAATTCAAGAAGAGCTAAGCAGTAAATCTTTACTCAAAGTTATTTCAGGATTAAATAATTTTGAGCCCCAATCTGTTAAGAAAATTTCAGAAGCAGCTTCGATTGGAGGAGCTGATTTAATTGATATAGCTTGTAAACCAGAATTAGTTGAATCTGCGATTGAGATATCATCATTACCAATTTGCGTAAGTTCTGTAGATCCAAAATTATTTATAAATTCAGTAAAGGCAGGTGCTTCTTTAATAGAAATAGGTAATTATGATACTTTTTACGATGAAGGTATTACTTTCTCGGAGGAGAAAATTTTAAATCTTACAAAAGAAACAAAAGATTTTTTACCTAATATTCCTCTATCTGTTACGGTTCCTCATACTTTGCCTATTGATAGGCAAGTTGATCTTGCCATAAAATTAGTTTTTGAAGGTGCTGATATTATTCAAACTGAAGGAGGTAAAAACGCTAATCCATCTAGTTCAGGAATTCAAGGATTGTTAGAAAAGTCAGTCCCTACATTGGCCGCTACTTATGCAATATTTAAGGAATTTGAGAAACAATCTATTAATGTTCCTATCATGAGTGCTTCAGGCTTAAGCGAGGTAACATGTCCTTTGGCGGTATCATGTGGAGCTTCCGCAGTTGGAGTTGGATCTTTAGTTAATAAATTAGATGATTTGATATCAATGATAGCTGTTGTTAGAGGCCTAAAAGAATCTTTGAAAAATTCAATGATTAAAGAAAATATTTCCTAAGATAGAAATATTAAGCTATTAGCTAAATGAGTAACTATAAGCTTCAAGCCCCCTATGAACCAAATGGTGATCAACCTAAAGCCATTAAAAAGTTAGTACAAGGTGTTAATAGTGGTAAAGAGTTTCAGACTCTTTTGGGTGCAACTGGAACTGGGAAAACTTTTACTATTGCTAATGTAATTCAGCAAACTGGAAGACCAGCACTTATTCTCGCTCATAATAAAACTTTAGCAGCTCAATTATGTAATGAATTAAGGCAATTTTTTCCTAAAAATGCCGTTGAATATTTTATTTCTTACTATGATTATTATCAGCCTGAAGCTTATGTTCCTGTAAGTGATACATACATAGCAAAAACTGCTTCAATTAATGAGGAGATTGA
>CABZLA010000041.1 GCA_902526435.1 uncultured Prochlorococcus sp.
AGAGATAAGGGCTGCAGAAGATCCAGAATTTGAAACTTTCTACACAAAGAATATACTTTTGAACGAAGGTATGCGAGCATGGATGTCTTCTGTGGATCAACCACACGAAAATTTTGTATTCCCTGAGGAGGTTCTTCCGCGTGGAAACGCCCTTTAATAATTTACTAAGAGCTCCTAACCAGAGTATTGAAGAAACTGGTTACGCTTGGTACGTAGGTAACGCCAGATTAATTAATTTATCTGGACGTTTACTTGGAGCACACATTGCACACTCTGGCCTAATAGTATTTTGGGCTGGAGCAATGATGTTATTCGAAGTAAGCCATTTCACATTTGATAAACCAATGTGGGAACAAGGCTTAATTTGTATGCCTCACGTTGCAATGTTCGGGTTTGGAATAGGTCCTGGTGGTGAAGTTACTTCTGTATACCCCTTCTTCGTTGTAGGTGTTATACATTTAATTTCTTCCGCAGTTTTGGGTTTTGGAGGAATTTATCACTCCTTAGCAGGTCCAGAAAAACTCGAGCAAGATTTTCCTTTCTTTTCAACTGATTGGAGAGATAAAAATCAAATGACTAACATATTAGGTTATCACCTAATTGTCTTAGGAGTTGGTGCTTTATTTTTCGTAGCAGATTGGATGTTCATAGGTGGTGCTTATGATACATGGGCTCCTGGTGGAGGGGAAGTCAGATTAGTTAGTCCAACTTTAGATCCAAGAGTAATACTTGGTTATCTATTCAGGTCTCCATGGGGAGGTGCTGGTTCAATTATCGGTGTTAACTCAATAGAAGATATCGTTGGTGGTCATGTCTACGTCGGAATAACTGCCATCATAGGTGGTTTATTTCATATCTTCACAAAACCTTTTGGATGGGCTAGAAGAGCATTCATTTGGAATGGAGAAGGTCTTTTGAGTTATGCACTTGGTGGAATTTGTGTCGCAAGCTTTATTGCTTCAACCTTTATCTGGTTTAATAACACTGCTTACCCTTCTGAATTCTACGGTCCTACAAATGCTGAAGCTTCACAAGCACAAAGCTTTACTTTCCTCGTGAGAGATCAAAGAATTGGAGCTAATGTAGGTTCAACAATGGGCCCAACAGGATTAGGTAAGTATCTCATGAGATCTCCTACAGGTGAAATTATATTTGGAGGTGAAACAATGAGATTTTGGGACTTCAGAGGACCATGGTTAGAACCTTTAAGAGGGCCTAACGGATTGAGTCTAGAGAAGATTCAAAATGATATTCAGCCTTGGCAGGTAAGAAGAGCGGCTGAATATATGACTCATGCTCCTAATGCTTCTATCAACTCAGTTGGAGGTATTATTACTGAGCCTAATGCTGTTAATTTTGTAAACTTAAGACAATGGCTAGCTGCAGCTCAATTCTTCCTAGGATGGTTTACATTTATCGGTCACCTTTGGCATGCAGGACGTGCTAGAGCGGCCGCTGCCGGTTTCGAAAAAGGGATTGACAGAAAGAGTGAGCCAGCTCTAGAAATGCCTGATATTGATTAATTTTGATCAATTCTCAAAAGACCCTGTAAAGGGTCTTTTTTTTTATGCGAAAATTCCTTACTTATCTAAATTTTTTCTAAGCCATGGTAAACTTAAACCCATGACATTACTGTAACAACCTTCTATTTTCTCTATATATTTGCCCCCTCTGCCTTCTAAGGCAAATCCTCCCGCACAATTTAAAGGCTCAAGAGAATCTACATAATTTTTTATCTCTTCATCGTTTAATTCAGAAAAATAAACTTTAGAACTGACTGTTTTTTTAATTTTCTTTGTCACTTTTAGTACTTTCGAAGTTGAATCAAAATTCCCAATTAGTAATGTATGTCCAGTATGTAGAGAACCAAATTCTCCTGACATTTGCTTCCATCTATTGAATGCCTCTTTTTTATTTAATGGTTTCCCAAAAGCTACTCCTTTAAATTCAAATATTGAATCGCATCCAAGAATCTTCACCGAATTATTATTAAATTTTCTTGGTAATGATATTTTTTGAAAATTTTCTGACAAACTTTTAGCCTTTTGAAAAGATAACTCCTTAGCTAAATTAGATATATTATTTACTTTTATTGAAGATTCATCAAAGTTACTTGAAATTTGAATAAATTCAATTTGACAGTTTTCTAGTAATTTCTTTCTAGATAGGGAAGCAGAGGCTAGAATTAACACAAATTTTTTATCGAATTATAGTCCAATTTACTTATTAATAAATTTCAAGATTAATATAGATTACTAATGGAATTAATAGAAAAACTGCAACCTATTAAAAAGCCCTTAATGGTTTTAGGTACATCTAGTGGGGCGGGAAAATCTTTAACAGTTACTGCCATCGGCAGGATTCTTAAAAATCTAGAGGAAGAACCTATACCTTTTAAAGGACAAAATATGAGTAACAATGCATGGGTTGATTGGAATGGGGGAGAGATGGCATATTCACAAGCACTTCAAGCTTTTGCTTGCGGGATAATCCCTTCTTCAGAAATGAATCCCATTTTATTAAAGCCTCAAGGTAATTCAATAAGTGAGGTTATTCATCTTGGTAAGAGTGCAGGAATTACAACGGCAAAAAATTACTACAAAGATTGGTTTATCCCAGGTTGGGAAGTAATAAAAAAGGGTTTAAATTCAATATACGAAAGACACCCAAATTGCCGTTTAATTATCGAAGGAGCTGGAAGTCCTGTTGAGATGAATTTAATTCATAGAGACCTTACTAACTTAAAAGTTGCAAAGTACTTAGAAGCAAACTGTATTCTAGTCACCGATATTGAGAGAGGAGGCGTATTTGCTCAGATAATAGGGACACTTGAATTAATGAAACCAGAGGAAAAAAAACTTATTAAAGGGATCATAATAAATAGATTTAGAGGTGACCTTTCACTATTCGAAGAAGGAAAAAAATGGATTGAAAGTAAAACTCAAATTCCTGTCTTAGGAATAATTCCCTGGTTGGATGATAAATTCCCTCCAGAAGATTCCTTAGATTTATTAGAAAGAAAAGCCAATATTATTAATCCAGAAATAAAGGTTGGGATTATAAAATTACCCTCAATAAGTAACTTTTCAGATTTTGACCCATTAGAAAATGAAGAATCAACATTAATTGAATGGATAAAAGAATCCCAAAACCTGAATCAATTTGACTTTCTTATTCTTCCAGGAAGTAAGCAAACTATTAAGGATCAACTATTTCTTGAATCTTCTGGCCTATCAAAAAACATAAAAGAGTATTCAAAAACTAATGGAAATATTTTTGGGATTTGTGGTGGACTACAAATGTTAGGAACAATTTTGGAAGATCCTTTTTTTAAAGAGGGATCAATAGGTGATTCAGAAAAACTAACTAAAGGTATTGGACTATTACCTTTGAAAACAACTTTCCTTCAAAAAAAGATAACAAGGCAAATTAATTCCGAGTCAATTTGGCCGAACTTAACAGAAATCAACGGGTTTGAGATACATAATGGAGAAACTAAATTAGATAGAAGTCAAGATACTTGTAAAACAAAGCCAATTTTTAAAGATTTAGATCTTGGGTGGTATAAAGAAAATATCCAAGGAGGGTTTATTGCAGGCACATACATTCACGGAATCTTTGAAAATGATGATTGGAGAGATCACTATTTAAATTTAATTAGAAAGAGTAAAAATTTACCTTTGTTAGACAAAAAAACAAGATCTTATAAAATAAAACGAGAGTCGATTATTGATAATCTCGCAAACGAATTTAAAAAACACTTAAATATTTCATCTCTATTAACTTGAAACAATCAAAAATCAAAATCTTATGGCCTAATAATATTGAGACATATGCCTCAGATGGTGATGATTGGTTTTCAATTGCTGAAAAAGTTGGTTTAGAAATTCCGACTGGCTGCTTAACAGGAAGTTGTGGAGCCTGCGAAATAGATGTTAATGGAGAAACCGTAAGAGCTTGTATTAGTAATATTAAAAGTAAAAAAGATTGTTCATTAAAAGTTAATTTGACTACAGACCCTTTTTGGGAAAACTAAATTACAAAATTCTTTAGTATAAAAAATTTAATTTAAAACCAAATCGATATTCTTTATCTTCAAGAATTTGCCCAATGTCTTTAATACCTTATGAATTTGAATAATATAAAGAAAAATGTTATAGACAAAGAATAGGGGAGGAACGCAAATACTATTATGGTGGATTAGATCTATCAGAAGAATATTTTAGAAAGAAGAAAAACGAGGATGAAGATAATGTTTGTTTTAGTCTAGAAGAATCAGAACCTCCTCATTATTAAAAGCATTAAAAAATTTATTGACAGGCTCTTTAAAATTAATAAAAAAGTATACATTCAAATATGACTGAACAAAGGAAAATTGAGAAATTTGGAGTCGGTAATTTATACCCTGAAATTCATCCACCAGAATTTTCCTTCTTTAAAGAAAAGTGTATAGATGTTGCACTTGGATACGATGATGGTTTTACTTTCACTCCTAAATTTGGGAATTTTAAAGAAACAGAAGATATTTTTGATTACCTGAAAAAATATCTTGAAGACAAAGAATTTGAAAAATTAGATATTCGTTTTGATACTTTAAAAACTTGTACATACCAAATACATCCTGAGACATTGGAACTTGGAGAATTATTGGAATGTGAAGCAAGTAATGTGAAATATTTTGAATGGAGTAAACAAACTAAAAGTTTTGTTGAGGTTGATTCAAATTCACTAAGTGATGAAGAAGAAGAATATTTTCACTAAGTTATGATAATTCATATTTTCCTTCAGATGAATCAGAGCAAGTTGAGGCATTAATGAAATGAATAAAGAACATAATTATGAAGGAGGGTTATTTAATTAAATTCTTTTGAAGGAAGAGTAGGAAGTGATATTTTGTTTACATAATCCATATCCAGATTGCTTAAAAATCCAAGATATAATGAAACAAAGGTTTCCTAGTGATTACAAGAGCATAGTTATAAATTCTTTGGATGATTTCAAGAAGTATGGAGCGAAAGTATGAGCACTTTATGGGATGATACTTTATGGCAGAAAGAGTTCTTGAATATGAGGTCACATTCGCCTTCAAATACAAAACTCTTAATGTGGGTGTAAAAGGATTGAAAAGTGCTTAGCGTTTAGGTGTTCTGCACGCTGAATACGAAAGATTGAAGAAAGTACAAGAACGGCAACAACAATGAATGAAAAAATTAATTTCAAAAAATAGTTTTTCTAAGTAGGTTTAATAAATATATATTTTTTTTGAAAAGAATAAGAAATTATTACAAGAAAAGGGATTGTAAATATTGCAGCTAAATTTTTGTGGATCCCATTTTCATACATTAATTTAATTGATACATAATTAAGAGTCCAATTAAAAGATGCTAATAAAATATACTTGCTGAATTCTTTATAAGTTAA
>CABZLA010000042.1 GCA_902526435.1 uncultured Prochlorococcus sp.
TCAACTCTGGATTTTGATTTTTTAAGACTAGATTCTAAATCATTTAAAAAATGTCCCAACTTATCTATAGACAATGCTGTTATGGAAAAGACTAGAAATGCTTATGTATTCCCTTTAAATGCAGGCTGGGATGATTTAGGCAATTGGCATTCTCTCTGGAATAACGAAAAGAAAGATAAAAGTGGAAATGTAACTATTGGAGATGTACTAACATCTAAAATAAAAAATTCTTATTTAAATAGTGAGAAAAAACTTCTTGTTGCAATTGGAATAGAGAATCTTACTATTGTTCAAACAAGTGATGCAACTCTTGTTGTAAATAATCAAAATACTCAAGAGATAAAAAATATAGTTAAAAAGCTCAATTTAGAAAAAAGAAGTGAAGGAAAACTAAGCACTAAAGTATTCAGACCTTGGGGATACTATAACATCATAGAGAAAGGTTTAAATTGGCAGGTAAAAGAAATATCAGTAAATCCAAAATCCTCTTTATCAATGCAAAAGCATAATTTCAGATCAGAACATTGGATTATTCTAAAAGGGGAAGCAAAAGTAGAGATCAATAAATCTGAAATTTTACTATCAGAGAACCAAAGTACATATATCCCAATTGGAGCAAAACATAGATTATCAAATATTAGTGACAAAAACTTAATATTAATTGAAGTTCAATGCGGCAAATATTTAGGTGAGGATGATATTGTAAGATTCTCAGATAATTATGGTCGAGTTACCTGAAAACATCATTATTTATAAATCAATATATTCATTTATAATAAGTCAAACAAAAACCAATATGTAATTACAATTATTAATTAGCTATATCATGGAATCAAATAAAAAAGCAGTTATTACTGGTATTACAGGGCAAGATGGCAGCTATCTTGCAGAATTCCTATTAAAAAAAGGATATGAAGTTCATGGAATTAAAAGGCGCTCTAGCAGCTTTAACACTGAAAGAATTGATCATCTTTATCAGGATCCGCATGAAAAAAAAAATAAGTTAAATTTACACTATGGGGATTTAACTGATAGCACAAACTTAATAAGGATTTTACAGAATATTCGTCCTGATGAAATTTATAATTTAGGAGCGCAAAGTCATGTAGCAGTAAGTTTCGAGACTCCTGAATACACAGCAAATTGCGATGCTCTTGGAACATTAAGGATATTGGAAGCTATAAGAATTCTTAATTTAACAGACAAAACAAAATTTTACCAAGCAAGCACTAGTGAGCTTTATGGGAAAGTTAAAGAAGTTCCTCAAAACGAAGAAACTCCATTTTATCCCAGAAGTCCATATGGAGTAGCGAAGTTATATTCTTATTGGATTACTGTTAACTATAGAGAAGCATATGGTATTTATGCTTGTAACGGAATACTTTTTAATCACGAAAGTCCCAGGAGAGGAGAAACTTTTGTAACTAGAAAAATTACGAGGGGTTTATCACGTATTGATGCCGGATTAGAATCATGTATTTATTTAGGCAATTTAAACGTCAAGAGAGATTGGGGTCACGCCAAAGACTATGTAAAAATGCAATGGTTAATGTTACAGCAAGAAAAAGCCGAGGATTTTGTTATCGCAACAGGTAAAATGATAACTGTTAGGAAATTTATAGAAATTTGTGCATTAAAACTTAAATGGAATAAAAGCCCAAAAGGACCAGGAATTATTTGGGAAGGTGAGGGTATTAAAGAAATTGGAAGAAGGGCTGACACAAATGAAATTATAATAAGAATAGATGCAAGATATTTTCGACCTACCGAAGTAGAAGAACTTAAAGGTGATTCAACAAAAGCACTTTTAAAACTTGGATGGAAACCAAGAATTAAACTTGATGAAATGATTGAAGAAATGATTTCAGAAGATAAAAACAAAGCCCTACGAGAATCCCTACTTTTAAAAAAAGGATTTAAAGTGGAAAATTCTTTTGAGTAGTTAAAACTATAAATATTCAATGCATAAAATATTGAAAGATTCAGACAAAATATTTATAGCTGGAGCTAATGGAATGGTGGGAAGTGCTATAAAAAGGGCATTTAAAAGATATAACAAACCTCCAAACAAATCTAATCTTCTTTGTCCAAGTAGTAGTGATTTGAATCTTTTAGATAAATTAGCCGTAAAAAATTGGTTTGTTCAGAATAATCCATCCATAGTTATTTTAGCTGCCGCAAAAGTTGGAGGTATATACGCAAATTCAAATTATCCAGCAGATTTTATTCTTCAAAATTTATTAATACAAACTAATGTCATTGAATCTTCTTGGCAACAAGGGGTTAAAAGATTAATTTTTTTAGGAAGCAGTTGTATCTATCCAAAATTTGCAGAACAACCAATTAAAGAAGAGTATTTACTTAAAGGTGAACTAGAAAGAACGAATGAATGTTATGCAATTGCAAAAATTGCAGGTCTTAAACTTTGTGAATCATTACGATCGCAATATGGTTTTGATGCTATTTCAGTAATGCCAACAAATTTATATGGTAAAAATGATAACTATCATCCTAATAATAGTCATGTAATGGCGGCAATGATTAGAAGATTTTTATTAGCAAAGCTTGATTCATCTCCATCAGTTACTTGTTGGGGTTCTGGATCTGTATTTAGAGAATTTATGCATGTTGATGATTTAGCTGATGCGATTATTTTTTGTATCGAAAATTGGCATCCATCAAATAAGAATGCTCCAAAAGATTCTGAGGGAAAGGTCCTTAACCATTTAAATATTGGGACTGGGGAAGACATCTCTATTAAGAATCTTGCATTTAAAATAGCTAATTTAACCAATTATAAAGGAAAAATATTATGGGACAAATCAAAACCTGATGGTACTCCAAAAAAATTATTAGATGTAAGTAGGATTAATAATTTAGGGTGGAAAGCAAAAATTAATTTAGAGGATGGTATTAGAGAAACAATTAATAACATTAATATTTCCTCAATATAAATTAAAAACTAGTTACTAAATTTTTTATTTAGAATTTTGGGCTTAATCCAGAATAGTTAAAGTTAAATATTTTAAACCCAAAACCAATTACCTCTGATTCAGGATAATAATATCCTTCTAAAGAATAAGCTCTTCTACTAATATTTAAACCATATTTAGGTTCTGAAAGCTCACCATTTTCTAAATTAAGATATGAATCGTAGTTAAAAACTAAAGGTCCAAAAATTTGCTGCTGGAGGCTTAAATTTAATCTTTCTGTTTCGTTAAAATTATCAAAAGAGAATGGGCTTTGACCATTTTTTGCTACGTAAGTTGCTTTGATTCCTAATTTTGTATAGTCTAAATATTTAGTTCTGAAACTTCCTAAGGTTATTTCTGGACCAGTAGTAATTGTAAAAATTTCTTGTTTCGAACCATCGCTATAAAAAAATATTCCAGAATTAATACTAGATGCCCATTGAATTCCCTCTTCAATAACTGTTGGATAGTATTTATAAGTTTTATCAATTTGATCATTTAAAGGTCTCTTTTCCCAAAGAGGGAAACTATAAGAAAATTTTGAAGCTAGTACATTTCTAAATAATTTAACCAATTCCTTTTCACTCCTTTTCTCAGAATTAAATTCCCCTAAATCATAAATTATTGAAAAATTTGTATTAACTCCGTTTTTTAACCAAGACTTTCTATTTGCTAAACCAATTGAATTTGCAAAATAAATATCAGCTTCACCATCAAATCCCTTATTAATTGTTTGTCTATATGCGCTTGAAATTTTTAAATCTATGAAATTATCAAAATCCATTTCTTCTGAATTATCTTCAGGAAAATCTTGTTTAGTGCTTTCATCATAAATATTTTTATTTGTAAGCAAATCAAATGATCTACTTATAGCAAGTTTTGCTCGTGTTGATTCATCTAATCTGTCTGGACTAAGCGAATTTAATGTTGTATTTAAATTAATATTCCAAAAATTAATTTGCCCTTCGAGATCAGTCTTAAGTGCAAATAAATCTGAAATTGCTATATCGTTCCTTATTTTATTTGCAAATATAGATGAACCATCTTCTCTAAAAGATTTTGTATTTCCCATTATTCCTCTTTGAATAAGAAGAGAGGGAGTAAAACGTAAATCAAAATCATCAGATAATTCGATACGATCAAACGATCTTGCAATATAAAAACCATCTTTTTCACCATAATCAGAACCCAATCCCCATTTAGAAATTGGATCTTTATCCAAAACAGAACGTCTTCCAATAGGAAACTTAAATTTATCCTCTAAATTTATCCAGGTATTTTTGCTAATTAATTTCAACTTATTATCTACAATTTCTCCTGTTAAATTGTTACTTTCTAATAAAAATTGAGGCCTATTAAAAACATCATTAGTAAAAATTACCTTATCTGAACTAAAGGTTTCAGAATTTATTAAAATTCTTTTAGATTTAAAACGCCATTTTGTTATTTGTGGTATGTCAAAATCTAATCTAGTAATATTAAATTTTCTTCCTTTTTCAAAGTCATTAGATAGTCCTATATTTGTACTATTCATGTAGTTCAATTCTCTAACATCTGAATTTTGACTATTAAGAATTGAATTTCTTCCCAAATTTGCTTTTTTAAGATTAAAATCCTCATCAAGATTATCAATATTTAAAGCACCATAAATATTATCTATAAATCCTTTTGAATTTTTTAGGTCATACGAAAGATTTGAACATTCAAAATATTGATTTCCTTTTTCGAAACGTACATTTCCCTTCGCAACAAAGATTTTGTTTTCATAATCATAACTAATTTTATCTGCAAATAATAATGCGTTATTTAAAGAGACAATTACATTTCCTTCTGCAAAGAATATATTATCTATTTTATATTG
>CABZLA010000043.1 GCA_902526435.1 uncultured Prochlorococcus sp.
CAGAACCTGAACCATCAGACAATGAAAATGTATCTGAGGTATTTGTCGCAGAGACATTTCCAGAAACTGTTATGTCACCACCATTAGTATCAACTGAAAATGCGCCATTTGTGACGACATTACCTAAAAAAGAAACAGGTCCATTTTCAATATCAAAAACCCCTGTTCCAGCATTTTGAGTATAGGTAGCTGATCCAAAGGTAACTCCAGCACCAAAGTCGTAGTTGGAACCATCCAGAGTAAGAGTTCCTGTACTAGAGTTACCCAATGTAGTAAGCCCAGTGATTGCTGGGTTAGGGGTACCGTCTCCAATATCAGTCACCTCAATATCTCCATTGCCAGTAGAAGCGTTGATGTCAAGTGAAGATAAAGCAGCGGTTCCTCCAATGATTCCTTGTATTGCAACATCTCCCGTTCCAGAAGTTATATCAAGATCAGTAGAGCCGTTAATAGTACTACTTATAGTTACATCACCTGCTGTAGCACCAGTATTTAGAGTGACAGCATTAGTTGAAATAACTAATGGATCAGATATGGTTATCGTCCCACCAGCTCCTTGAGTACCCCCACTTGCTGCAGCCCCTCCTGAGGTATTAATGGTTGTGTCAGTGAGAGTTATTATGGCGGTATTAGTATTGAGAGTAACTGTACCTGCATTCCCTCCATTATTATTTGTACCATCACCAGCTCCACCAGTGGTCGTAACATCTGCGCCGGTAAAGAAAGTTATTGTTCCACTGTTATTAGTTTCAAGTGAAACATTTCCTCCAACTGCGCCAGCTGATGATGAGCCTGCTCCTCCAGTGGTAGTGATTGAACCGTAAATATCAATATCTGCATCTGTTGCACCATTACCATCGGCATCTTGAGCTGCTGTTTCAATAGTTACTGCACCACCAGCGACACCAGCTGCACCAGTGGTATCTACGCTTGAACCTGCCTTAATTGTAAAAGAACCTGCTTCATCTCCGGTTGTAAGAAGTGGATTACCTTCAGAGTTGGAACCTTTGACTGTGAGAGTTCCACCTTTTGTAGTTAGGGTAGATGCAACAGTATTTGAACCGTCAGAACTACCAATAATTACATCGCCTTCAGCTTCTAATTTGATGTTTAATTTTTTAGCTGAGGAAGTAATATCGGCACCAATATAGATATCGTTTGCAGCGGTTAGACGAATTTCTCTATCTGTAGAAGCTGTGCTTGAAATATCGCTAGAAACAATAATGTTACCGTCTTGAGAACCGGATGTATCTCGGGTGGTGATAATAACATCATTACCGTCAGTTAATGTGGTGATTATGGTAGAAGCCTTAACTGTAGCGTTGTCGGCAGTTGGGGTAAATAATTGAGCCTGATCAGGACCACCACTAGAAGTCGTTGTGATGGTAACATTACGCGGATCTAAAAGCCACGTTCCGCCTGAATCTCCTCCAACGGCATTAACATAACCCGAAACTTGAAGATTATCTTTACTAGAAGTTTCAACAAAACCACCTATACCTTTATCCGAACCTTTAGCAGTTATAGAACCAGCAAAATTGGTATAATCATCACTCCATACAATTACACGTCCTCCATCTCCTGAATTAAGAGCATCAGCTGTAATTTCCGCCCCTTCCAGAATTACCGTAGCAGAAGCATTTGGCTCAGGACCATACCCAAGATAATTACCACCTATGAGAATCTCTCCACCACCATTTGAACCATTTGCTGAAACTTTGGCATTATCTTTTAAAGCAATTCTGTCACCAAGTATCTTTATTGAACCGCCATTATCGGAAGTATTTGTCTCACTAGATGTAATTGAACCATCTACAAAAATATCTCCAGAAGATTGAATATCAACTGATGAATCCTGATCAAAGCCTGTCGCTTGAACGAATCCGTCAATGTTTACAGTAGAGTTAACAAAAGATGATGCGACACCACCACCAATTCTTATATTTTGTCCTTCAATTGTTCCCGTATTTTTTATAATTCCAGCTGCTTCTGCATCAAGAGCAACATTTAATAACCCATCACCACTCAAATCAAGTGTTGCAGAAGTACCTGAAGCCAACTGAACCTTACCTAACTTGGCAGAAATTACACCTTCGTTAACGACTTGTGGAGCAATTAAAGAAACCAATCCAGTATCATTTACTGAAATAGCTCCAAAATTAATAATCGAAGAATCTAATGAATTTGTATCAAAATTATTTAAAGTTACATCGTTTGCATTATCAAAATCTAGAGGTGATATATCTAAAGTGGATGCAGAAAAACTGGCAGTATTAATTTGTGCCTCAGCGCCAAAAAGCATACCTTTTGGGTTTATGAGAATAACCCCACCAGTAGCATTTAAGTTACCAAATATTTCTGTTCTAGAACCACCAGTTATGCGTCCTACCATAATGCTGTCAACGGTAGGCTGATTGATATTTACTGTTTCGTTCTTTTGAATATCAAAGCTATTCCAATCTCCTAAAGCTCTATTGGATCCTTGATTTATTGTTAAAGTGTTATTCGATGTCTGAGTAGTAATATTTCCTTGCTTAACTGTTAGTCCTTCAGGTAGAGCAAAAACAGGTAATGTTGGACCGAAACCTGCAACAATAGCTGCTGCTGCTGCTGGGACAGAACCAGCAAATTTAGGTTTTTTAGAATATAGTTTTTTCCAATTAGAAATAATATTATATTTATCATCATCCCTAGGAATAGATGTAAACATTGATTTTTTCTTTATATCGCGATTGCGCATAATTTTCTAAAAAGGATTTAGTTTAGATCTCATCAAAGTAATTTTTTACCTTTAGTCAATTTCCAAAAAATATTCTTAAGAAATTTCTGAGTCTAGTAAAATAGATTTCTAGATAGTATAAAGCATATATTCGCAGAAAAACAAGAAAAAACAACGAATAAAAATAAATAAAAAAAAATTATTAATTAACTTTATGAAGACCAGCCTCAGAAGGTTATCTTATAAAGCACTTAATGGCTTTTATCTTGAGATAAAAAAGATATTTCCTGGTAATTATTTTTTAATCTATAACAGGTGAAATACCGGACTCCTCAACTTCTGCTTTAAGTGAATTAATAAATGTAATTCTAGATGCATCTAGCTGTCTCAATCTATACTCGAGATTGGTTTTGTTTTGGTTCGCTCTAACAAGTTCACTTACATAAGCTTTAACAGTATCCGGCAAATCTGATCCATCATATGTTTTATCAGCGATCGTAATTGAAGGTGAGTCTTCATTTGAAGATTCTGGTAACCCAACTTTTTCTACCTCAGTTTTAAGACCCGAGGCATAGGTATTTGTAAGAGTCAAACTTTGATTATAGCTTCTAAGTAACTCTTTATATTCCATAACCGTTCTTGTTAAATCGTTTAAAAAGAGCTTTGATTTATCGTTAAGGTCCTCCACTAAATATTTTTTATCGTTAATAGTTACAGAAGGCGGTGCTGAAGTTTCCGTATTAGTTGTCATTGGTTTAAAATTTTAGGAATTTTAATCTAGAAGTTTCTTAAATTAAGTTAGTTTCCTATACTTGTTCATTCAAGAAAGCTAAATACTAGATTTATAGGATCCTAGTTATTATAAACTATATACGAAATCTTAGGAAAAATATAAAAAACACTCTAAATAAAAATAAATTAGAAATAAATATTTTGTTTAAAAATTAAATAACTTAGAACTTTAAACCTAAATTAAATTTAAAAATCGAATGATCTAATCCTGTTTTTGTAGAGTTTGAATCGTCTTGACCAGGAACTGCTACTGAAAATTCATAAGAAGTATCAGGGTTTAAATTCCCTCCTATCCCAATACCATAAGTAGATGCTGACAATTCTCTTGTATCACCTGTCAAATCATCAACTGATCCGTAGTCATACCAGACAAATGGAGAAATAGTTCTACCATTTTTAGAATACATATTCTTCGTTAATTGGACAGAAGTACTCCAGCCAGCATCACCAAAAATATGACTATTTGAAAAGCCTCTTCCGTAATCAGGGCCACCAAATGAGAATTTCTCAGGTGTTGGCAACGGGGCACTCGCAATCTGACCTGAAGCATTAAACTCAAGTGCTAATCCACTATTACCTATATATTGCTGTCTACTTAAATCAAGCTTATAAGTTGAAAAATTTGCTTTTGAATCTAAGTTTGATTTTTGTTGATCGCCAGTTAAGGTATCATCCCAACCCTCAATTCCCTGGCTGAATAAAAATCTAGCGGTATTATAGGATCTTTTCAAAGATTTCCTACCATTTAATCCTACCCTTACTGCCCTTATCCTATCTGTACTTACGTTATTAGATCTTACATTATCTTGATATAGGTCTTGATGACTATTTTGAATTGTTGTTGAAATATCCATACCTACTTCAAGGTTTCTTCTTAATACAAATGGGTATGAGAGGCCTAAAGAAATATATTCTGAGGTACCTTTGTTAATACTTTCTCCCGTTGTCAAAGGGAATAAATCCTTCGTTTTAGTACTTGAATAAGCATAAATTGAATTAAGGCTTAGACCTTTTTTCGCGATGGGCTTTTCTAAATAGAGGACTCCACTTGTAAGACCATCTGGGATAGGAAATGCATATTTTGCTGATGCACCAATTTTCAGAGGCATATTAGTTTTTGTTGTATATGCAGATTTCAATCCAACAGCGTAATCTCCTAAATTATTAGAGATATCTGTATTTGAGAAAGCACTAGAATTTAAGGGATATGGCTCAATATTTATAGTTAGT
>CABZLA010000044.1 GCA_902526435.1 uncultured Prochlorococcus sp.
GATTTTGTTCCTAAAATTTTTATATCTTGAGATGATCGGACTCTGTCTTGAGTTGAAGAAGAATTGAATGCAGCTTTTTTACCACTATCACTCATGGCTTTTCTTCTATCTAAAGCAATCTCTCTACTAGTTTTTGTTGACATAATCTTCAATTGAAAAACTCTTTTGAAAACTTTCTCCCTTAAAAAATTTATTTTAAAAGGAGAAAGATATTTTTAACTAAATAAGGGTTTAGCGTCCCTGGAAAACTACAAAAGCTGTACCTTGACTTTGTGTGTAAGCATCGTAACCAATGATTCTTACATGATGATCAGGATATGCTCTATGGCATGCCTCTAACTCACTAACAATCAAGTTGAGATCTTTTTCCCCAAAGAAAGGGAGCTTCCAATAAGACCAATAGGATTGCATACTTCCAGTTGGATGTACATGCTCAATAACAGGACTCCATCCTTGAGCAATAATGTAGGCAATTTGATCATATATTTCTTCCTGGGTCATCGGTGGTAAAAAACCGAATGTTTCCAGGGTGGCAACTGTTTGATAGTCACCAACTGTGCTCTGGAAAGGCATAATTAAATGATTTGTGAATGAAATTCTCGTAAAAACGAGTTTTTTGTAATTGAGGAGAAATTATTTTTCTCCTCTAGTTTGTATTCCAAGTTAACCTTGAACGTCGAGCTTATCGACAGTATCAAACTCAAACTTGATTTCTTTCCAAGTTTCGAGTGCAATAGCTAATTCAGGACTATGCTTTGCAGCCTCCATTAGAATGTCTCTACTTTCTTTTTCGATTTCGCGACCTGCATTACGTGCTTTCACGCAAGCTTCTAATGCTACACGGTTTGCAGCGGCTCCGGCAGCTGAACCCCATGGATGACCATGAGTTCCTCCACCAAATTGGAGACAAGAATCATCTCCAAATATTGCAAGTAGTGCTGGCATGTGCCAAACATGGATACCACCAGATGCAACCGCAAAAACTCCAGGCATTGACCCCCAATCCTGATCAAAGAAATTACCTCTTGATCTATCTTCAGGAACAAATGATTCTCTTAAGTTATCAATGTAACCAAGGGTAGTTTGACGGTCACCTTCTAGTTTTCCAACAACGGTTCCAGTGTGTAACTGATCTCCACCAGATAGTCTCAAACATTTTGCTAAAACTCTGAAATGGATACCATGCTTTGGATGTCTATCAATAACAGCATGCATAGCTCTGTGTATATGCAGAAGCATGCCATTTTTACGACACCAGTTAGCTAGTCCAGTATTTGCAGTAAATCCACCAGTTATGTAATCATGCATGATGATTGGCATATCAAGTTCTTTAGCAAACTCTGCACGTTCGTATAATTCTTCAGGAGTATTCGCGGTGCAATTTAAGTAATGACCTTTGACTTCTCCAGTTTCTTGCTGAGCAAGTTTAACTGCCTCGGCAACGAACTCAAATCTTTCTCTCCAACGTTGGAATGGCTGAGAATTAATATTCTCATCATCTTTAGTCAGATCAAGACCGCCTCTAAGGCATTCATATACAACCCGACCATAGTTCTTACCAGATAATCCTAATTTAGGCTTAATGGTACAACCAAGAAGAGGTCTCCCATACTTATTAAGTCGGTCTCTTTCAACTACTATTCCGTTAGGTGGTCCACCACAAGTTTTAATAAAAGCGATTGGGAATCTAATATCTTCAAGACGAAGATGTCTTAAAGCTTTGAATCCAAAAACGTTTCCTACTAAAGATGTCAATACGTTTGTAATTGAACCTTCTTCGAATAGATCTAGAGGATATGCAATAAATGCATAAAAAGCTTCAGGATCTCCGGGTACGTCTTCTATCCGGTAACAACGTCCCTTGTAAAATTCAAGGTCTGTCAGAAGCTCGGACCAAACTGTTGACCAAGTTCCTGTTGAGGATTCAGCTGCAACAGCTGCTGCAACTTCTTCTCTTGGGACACCTTCTTGGCCTGTACATTTGAAACAGGCTAATAAATCAGTGTCTAAGGGGACATATTCAGGAGTCCAGTATGTATCTCTGTACTCCTTTACCCCAGCGTCATACTTCTTACTCATAACGATAAATTTAGGTCTTTGTTAGGGAAAATAATTACTTTGCAAAATCAAATAATTTTGCACTAGCTAATTAGTCCTTTTGACCAAGGAAATCGCCATTACCAAGAGCAGGTTCAACTTCTCTATGAGGACGAGCAATAATGTGAGCGGCAACAAGACCGTCGCCAACTCTCTCACAAGCATCAGCTCCAGCTCTTACTGCTGCATTAACTGCACCAGTTTCTCCTCTAACTAAAACTGTGACATAACCGCCACCTACGAATTCACGACCAATAAGACGAACTTCTGCTGCCTTGGTCATTGCGTCTGCTGCTTCGATTGCAGGTACAAGTCCGCGTGTCTCGATCATGCCGAGAGCGATACCCATTGTTTCTGTAGCCATTGCCTACTAATTACTAAATGTGGAATGTTCAATTCGAAGAATGGTCCATTAGGTACTGATAAGTCAAGCGTTTTACACTAAAAAGTCTATTAATGTTTTTTGTATGATTGATAAGTTAAACTTATCACCCTTGGTATTATTGATATGTCATTACTTATGGAAATTAGTTAGAGCATCAAAACATACTCTTGTGTTAATAAAAAATTTACATTATGTTATTTACGTACGAGATAGGCCCTGTCTAATCAGGTGTGGAATGTTCAACCTTTCCTGTCTCCGTATCACACTTTAAAGTAAGATTATAAACCTACTAACTTAAATATATTTTGAATATTCCCACCCTTACTATTGCGAGTGGAAATCAGAAGAAAGTATCTGAAATTTCTGAGATGCTTGATGTTTTATCATTAAAAGTCGAAAAACAGCCAGACGATTTAAATGTAGAAGAAACAGGCGCGACTTATTTTGATAATGCTTTATTAAAAGCTAAAGCAGCTTCCTTAACGACGAAAACATGGACATTAGCAGACGACTCAGGGTTAGAAGTAGATTTTTTAGATGGGCGACCAGGCATCTACTCTGCTAGATATGCAAAAACTAATGTTGAGAAACTTAAAAAGTTAATTAACGAGCTTAGTGATACGCCTTATAGAAGTGCAAAATTTATTAGTTGTATGGTTTTATGTGATCCTGAAGGTAATCTCGTAAAAGATTCGACTGGCATCTGCTGGGGAGAAATTCTTAGGGAACCAAAATATCCAAATGGAGAATTTGAATCTGTTTTTTGGGTTAAAGAAGCTAATTGCGTTTATGGTGCACTCAATCAATCACAATTAAGTAAATTGGGTAGTAGGGGGAAAGCTGCCAGAAATATTGCTCCTTTTTTAAAAAAAGAAATTGGTTTGTAATTAAAAAAATCTTTTAATAATTAGATATTTGTTCAATTGCTCTAATTGCAGCTGCAGCTGCTTCTTCTACATCCCCTTCTTTTCCTGCAAGAGTTAATCTTCCAAAAGCCCCAACTGCTTTTACATCTACAACGGTTATATTTGAGGCCTTTTCTGCTTCATTAGCTGCCTTTAATACATAACCTGCGGGTTCTGTCTCTAAAATAAACATGCTCATTCCAGATTGAATCATAGATCCACTTCTATTTTGCCTATTTATTAAGACTGCATGATCAGGTGTTATAGCACGAATAACTTCTGTCCAGCTTGTCGATGGTTTTGTTCTTTTACTCACTTCACTCCCAATAGCATCCAAAACCACATCACCAGAATGCAAAACAGTACTTTGATCTTTGTGATAAAGAGCTAGAGAGCCAAAAGCTCTTTCAACGATCATCTGACCTAGTCTTACATTGCTTGCTTTTAAAGCAATATCAGTAACCCTATGAACTGCCATTCCAGGAGATACTTCCATCCATAAGCAAGAATCTCCAGGGATTGGTAAAAAACCTCTACTTACTGTACCCATATATGCGGCTAACTGAGGTTGTAGAGAATCTAAAAAAACATATGTCCTCAATTCTATTTGTTCAACTTGACTTGCTTGTCTAGAAACTAATGACTTTTCAGAGTCAGTTGTAATAAAGCAGCTAGCTCCATTGGCCTGAGCTTGCACTTCAGATCCAGTTACAAGAGAACTCCCTTTTTTTCGATTTCCCCTATTTAAGCTAGAAGTTGGTTCCATTCACGCGACTATAACGGATAATGGTTCTTTTTTTCTATTAAATTTACTTGCATGCTTCGTACAAAACGATAACTTCAAGTTAAAGATAAGAAGTTTTATGGGGAATTCTCAAAAAAAAGGACCAGATTCTTCTGGTACTGAAAATGAATT
>CABZLA010000045.1 GCA_902526435.1 uncultured Prochlorococcus sp.
GTAATCATCTTAATAAAGATATAATCTACTTAATAAAAAGGCATAGAAAAAATATGAATAATGTAGTACAAAATAAATCTAAAATATTTTATCAATTACAAAAGTTAAGAAGGTTAGCCCAACCATTTTTTTTACCTATTGATCAATGTAATGGCTTTCAATTTATATGGCTTTTAATATCTCTTTTATTTTGTGTAGGAGGTATTGTTCTTGTAGCCCTTACAGGCATAATTAGTTTTTTTGAAAGCATTCAACCCATTTTTCTCGATAAATACTTTGGAGGAGTAGTTAATACTGTTAATACAATATGGTCTGGCTGGTGGGGATTATTATTTTCAGGATTATTTCTTATTGGTTCAGGAAGTTTTTTTAGTTTAAGGCGTCAACTCAAGAATCGCAGATGGGTACATTGGTTATTTCTAGCAGTCATAGTCTTAATGCTTTTGGCAGTAAATGGGATTAATGCAGGAATAGGATTTATTGCAAGAGACTTAACAAATGCTTTAGTAGAAAAACAAGAAGATGGATTTTATAGAATTTTAGGAATCTATGCTTGTTGCTTTGCTGTAGCACTCCCAATTCGGGTTTCTCAAATATTCTTTACCTATAAATTAGGAATAATTTGGAGAGATTGGCTTTCAAAAAGCTTAGTTAAAGACTACATGACGAATAAAGCATACTACCAACTAAATCCTAACGATGAAGAACAAACTGATGTAGATAATCCTGACCAAAGAATAACAGATGATACCAGAGCTTTTACTGGTCAAAGCTTATCCTTTACTTTGGGAGTTTTTGATGCACTTCTTACTTTCTCTCTGAACATTCTCATATTATGGAGTATTAGTACGACATTAACCTTTTCATTATTTGGATACGCAGCGTTTGCTACTGCTATCCTTTTAATTGCTGGGAAAAATCTTGTAAAAATTGATTTCGATCAACTTAGATATGAAGCAGATTTCAGATATGGATTAGTTCATATTAGAGATAATGCTGAATCCATAGCTTTTTATTCAGGTGAAAAACCTGAAAAAAGTGAAACAGAGAGAAGATTAGGAGAAGTGGTAAGAAACTTTAACTTACTAATAATTTGGAGAGTAATTATTGATGTAATGAGACGTTCTATTAATTATGCTGGCAACTTCTTTCCATATCTAATAATGGCAATTCCATATTTCAGAGGAGATATTGATTATGGTCGATTTATTCAAGCAAGCTTTGCATTTGGGATGGTAGAAGGTTCGTTGTTTTTTATAGTTAATCAAATAGAGGAACTAGCAAAGTTCACAGCTGGAATTGGAAGATTAGAGGGTTTTCAGTCAAAAGTTGAAAGTATCAGTCAAACCAAACCGATAGATAATCAAAATATAATTTCAAATTATTCTTCTATCCTTATTAACGATGCTGACCTTTACCCGCCTGGATCTGATAAAGCTATCATCAAAAATTTAAATCTGAGTGTCGATACAAATCAATCATTATTAGTTGTGGGTCCATCTGGTTGTGGCAAAACCTCTTTGTTAAGGATGATCAGTGGATTATGGGAACCTAATCAGGGATCAATTAAAAAACCAAAGACAGGTGATTTACTATTTATACCTCAAAGACCCTATATGCTATTAGGTTCTCTAAGGGAACAATTATGTTATCCAACAGAAGTTGAGAAATTTAGTGATGACCACTTAATTTCTGTTCTTAATGAAGTAAATTTAAATTCTATTGTTGATAGATATCCTAACCTTGATGTCAAACAAGATTGGCCAAGAATACTTTCATTAGGAGAGCAGCAAAGATTAGCTTTTGCGAGATTATTACTGAATTCTCCGAGATTTGCTGTGTTAGATGAAGCTACTAGTGCACTTGATATTAAAACTGAAAAAAAACTATACAATTTATTAAAAGATAGGGAATTATCATTGATAAGCGTTGGTCATAGGCCAAGTTTAAAGGATTTTCATGAGAACATTTTAGAATTAAATGGGAAAGGAGACTGGAAATTATTTACTACCGATAAGTATAATTTTAAAAATTAGTTTATAATCATGAATTCAAATCAAGAACAAAATAATGAGGAAACTATTGATGTAGATAAAACAAATTCGGAAGAAATGAAAATTGATGAGCAAACAATTGAAATTGAAGATAAATATAATTTTGGATGGAGCAACTATTCAGAAATTACGAATGGAAGATTCGCAATGCTTGGATTTTTAGCAATAATTTTAATTGAATTGATAAGTCAAAAATCATTTCTTAATTGGGCGGGAATATTTTAATTAATCGTCGAATCTAGAGCTATTGTCTCTAGGTTTTGTTTTTTTTGTACCAACTGTATATCTTCCCGTTTGATTTTTAGAAGTTGATCTTCCACTGACTGCTGTTCTCCGTGCTTGACGAGGTTTTTTCTCTTCATTAATTTTTTGAGAAAATGATGCATCCTCCACTTTTTCTCTTATAGTCTGAGATCTTACAGATGGTCTTGTTGTTTTTTTAGAAGAGGAAGAAGAATCATTAGGAGATAAATTATTTGATTGTCTAGAAACTTCTTGATTAGGTAATGGCCGTGAACCTCTTTTAACTTCATTTCTTGATGCTCGCCTATCTCCAAAACTTCCTCTTCTATCGTCATTACTCATCCTATTGTCTTCAGAACGATTTCTTCTTCTCTTCGGTTCATCATTCTTAAATTCATTCGACTCTCTTAAAGAAGAACGCCTCCTGCTTACTGCAGACTCAGGGATAGCTCTTGACATATTTCTCCTTTGCGATCTACCTTCCATGTAATCATCTTCTAAGTCATCATCTTGAGGTTTGAATCTTCTAGAAGGTCTATTAGAATTCTCAAATTGATCATAATCATCATTAAATCTATTTCTGGAAGAATTTCTAGGCATATCTGGAATCTGATCATCTTCAAAATAAGAAGATCTTCTTGCTTGGTCAGTGGCGACACCTCTTAATCGAACGCTTTCATAGGCAAAAAATACTGTAGTTCCTGCTAATAAAAACTGCCCAAATTGCAAAATTGGATCTAATCTCCATCCTTGAAAAAATAATATCCCTCCACACAAAAGACCTATTGCCGCAAAGAAAACATCATAATCTCTCGCCAGCGCGGGTTTAAATGACCTCAAAAAATATAGGCCACCACCACATACAGCTAGTACGATGCCTACAATACTCGCCCAATTTAGACTAGCATTGACCACTTTTTTTCTCCAAAACTTTTTTTTTTCAGGTGCAATAAAGCACCTTTATATATAGTTTACTTAAAACTTTTATAAAAACTAGCGTCTACGTGTAGCTGAAGTACGTTCAAGTGAATCTTTTTGGCTAACAAAGATCAAAAAAGCAGCTGCTGGAATAACTATAAGTAACGCTGCAGCGAAAAAACTCGCTATCATATTAAAACCAGAACTACCAGCCACTTCTGGGGAAACATCAGCCGCTAATATTAGATCAGAGATTTGAATCACTTTTTTAAAATTAAATTCTGAATTTATAATACGAATTAAATCCCAACTTATGGGATATTTATTAAGATGGATTAAATAATTGTCATTTCATTGTCTCAAAACTTTTTAAACGTTTTAGATCTTACGCTAGGAATTCTTTTATCGTTTCTAACGCTAGTCTTTTTAATAAGATTAATATTAACTTGGTACCCAAAAGTTGATTTAAATAAGGGTCTTTGGTTATTTATTGCAGTACCAACAAGTTCTATTTTAAACTTTACAAGAAAATTGATTCCTCCTATCGGAGGAGTCGATGTGGGGCCAGTCATTTGGATAGGAATAATAAGTTTTATAAGAGAAATTTTGGTTGGTCAGCAAGGTTTAATCAAATTAGCCATTCAAAAGAGTATTAATTAAGAAAGCATGATGTGGCATTTAATATTTAGGTAATAATTCTTCTTCAACATATTTAGTGTGAATTTTGCCATCCATAAATTTCGTTTTATTGAGAAGGGTTAAATGAAAGTTAATTGTTGTTGGAATTCCAGTTACAGCGCATTCATTTAAAGCTCTATTCATTCTTTTAATAGCAGCGTTACGATCTTTACCCCAGACTATTAATTTACCTATAAGTGAATCATAAAATGGGGGTATTTCATAACCAGTATAAACATGACTATCAACCCTTACTCCAGGGCCCCCAGGAGGAAGCCATCCAGTTATTTTTCCAGGCGATGGGCGAAAATTATGTGAGGGATCCTCAGCATTAATTCTGCATTCAAT
>CABZLA010000046.1 GCA_902526435.1 uncultured Prochlorococcus sp.
ACTATTAAGAAATACATTATTTTTAATTAAGAAAATATTTCCTTTAAGGCACAGTAAATTATCTAAATCATTTTATCGCGAAATTACAGGAGTAGATTTGGAAAAAATATCATCTGATGAATACAAGAAAATAATGAAACAAGCTTCAATGGTTTTTCAAGGTAGAAATGAAGATTTAATAAAAATTCTAGAGAACAAAATGTCTATTTTTTCAAATGAACTTCAATATGAGAAAGCAGCTAAAATCAGAGACCATATTAATGGACTACGATTGTTAACAGAATCGCAAAAAATAACTATACCCGACTCTTCAATAAATAGAGATATTTTTGGGATTGTATCGGAAAAAAACATTGCCAGCATACAAATCTTTCAGATGAGAGCAGGAAAATTAATTGGGAGAATTGGATATAGTCAAAAATTGCATGGCCAAACTGAAAGTGAAATCCTTCAAAGAATCTTAGAGGAACATTATATAAATGTAGATAGTATTGAAATACCTTCTGAAATATTAGTTCAATATGATTTTCAAAAAATAATAATAATTGAGGAATGGCTAAGTGATCTTAAACATAAAAAAGTAAAAATTATTAATCCTAAAAGAAGTCATAAATTCAAAACTATTGAAATGGTTCAAAAAAATGCGAGATTAGAACTTGATAGAATTTTAAATGGAATTCAAGAAAATGAATCTGCTATTGAGGATCTATCTCAAATATTAGATTTAAGCATTCATCCAAGAAGATTAGAGGGTTATGATATAAGTCATATACAAGGTACAGATGCAGTTGCTTCTCAGGTAGTATTTATTGATGGTTTACCATCTAAACAAAATTATAGAAAATATAAAATAAAAGATCCTAATGTATATATAGGTCATAGTGACGATTATGCTTCTATTTATGAAGTAATACATAGAAGATTTAGAAAATGGTCGAAATATAAGCTTAATGGAGGGAATCTTAATTCAATAAATAATGTAAAAAAAAGCAGTCTTAATAATGAACTCTTTTCTGATTGGCCAGATTTGGTGATGATTGATGGAGGGAAAGGGCAATTAAATTCTGCTTATAAAGCATTGGAAGAACTTCATTTAGAGAAAGATGTTATTTTATGTTCTTTAGCCAAAAAGAATGAAGAAATTTATATACCAGGGATATCAAAACCTCTTGATACAGATATGAACCAGAAGGGGGTAATGCTCCTGAGAAGATTAAGGGATGAAGCACATCGATTTGCCCTTTCTTTTCATAGAAACAAAAGATCTAATAGAATGAATAAATCCCAATTAACTCAGATACCTGGACTGGGTTCATCAAGAATAAAGGATTTATTAGAACATTTTAAATCAGTGGATGCCATAAGAATAGCTAGCAAAGAGGAACTTATGAAAGTAAGAGGACTCGGAGTTAATACAGTTGACGATATTTATAATTACTTTAATAACGATTAAAATATGTTTTTTTAATTTATTACTATAAAAATTATTCATACATGTTGATATTTTTATTATTTAATTGAATTACTAAGTAAGATTAATCTAGTTGATAATTAAATAATGTTCTGGAGAAAATCAAAACTTTTAATTTTATATTCTACGGTAGATGGTCATACAAAAAATATATGCGAATATATTTACAATAAATTGAAAGGCAAAAAAAGAATAAGTATATATTCAATAGAAGAATCAGAAAATTATAAATTAGAAGACTTTAATGAAGTTGTTATAGGGGCAAGTGTTAGATATGGATATCACAGGAAGAATGTTTATGAATTTGTTCAGAAAAATTTAGAGGAATTAAATAATTTAAAAACAGCTTTCTTCTCTTTAAATTTGACGGCAAGAAAACCAGAAAAATCCACTTCTGAAACTAACCCATATATTATAAAATTCTTAAAGAAAGTAAAATGGAATCCTTCAATTAAAGAGGTTTTTGCAGGTAGATTAGATTACCCAAGTTTGGATACGCTTAATAAATTAGCGATTCTATTTATAATGTTTATAACTAATGGTCCAAAAGATACTTCAAAAACATACGAGTTAACAGATTGGAAAAAAGTTGATAACTTAATAAATTCAATATCAAAATTTTGATACTTTTTCATAAATGAATAAAAAAGAGTTAACAGAATTAAGTTTAAAAATAGATAAATATAGTTGTCCACATATTATAAATTTTCATTGTCATACGAAATTTAGCGATGGGAGCTTTGATCCAGAACAATTACTAGATCAAGCTTTTATAAATAAAATAAAATTTATATCCATAACAGATCATCACACTGTTAAAGCACATGATTTTATTGAACGTAATAATATTCTCGAAAAATATCCAACTGATTCATTTAAACTAATTTCTGGAATTGAAATAAATTGTTTACTTCTAGGATGCTTAGTTCATGTTATTGGATTAGGAATTAATATAAAAAGTACTCATCTAACACCTTATGTTCAAGGCGAGTCACCAATTGGGAATGATTTACACATCAAATCAGTAACCAAGGCAATTAGATTAGCTGGAGGTTTATCTTTTCTTGCACATCCAGCGAGGTACAGAATTCCCTTTTATAAACTTATCCCAGAGGCTAATAAGCAAGGAGTTGATGGGATTGAAGTTTGGTACGATTATGATTTAAAAGAAAGATGGCAAGCAAGTAATTTTGTATGTTCAGAGATAAATAAAATAACCGAAAGCCTTAATATGCTTAAAACCTGCGGAACAGATAGTCATGGATATTCATTATTGGGCAGATAAACTAGTATTCGTTTTTCTCAATTTTGGCATCAGCCATATTAACAATCTTTTTTAAATTTTCTAATATTTCTGGAGTATGGTCATTCCACATTTCTCTATTAATAATCTCAAGAAATCTTTGGGATAAATCTCGTAAGGCCCATGGATTATTCTCGATAAAAAACTTTTTAAGGTTCTCATCACATATCCAAGAATCATATATTTGGGTATAACACCAATCAGATACGATTTCCGTTGTGGCATCATAAGCATATAAATAATCGAGCGTTGCAGAAAACTCAAAGGCACCTTTATATCCGTTTTCCTTCATTCCATCAATCCATTTTGGATTAAGCACTCTTGTCCTAACAACCTTATTTATTTCATAGCTTAATTTATTTATTTTAGATAAACGATATTTTGATAAATCACCATGATATATTTCAGGAAATTTACCTTGAAGTTTATTTATTGCTGATGATATGCCTCCTTGAAATTGATAATAATCATCAGAATCCAAAATATCATGTTCTCTGTTATCTTGATTATGAATAACTACTTGAATATTTTTAAGCGCTTTTTCTAATTCTTTTTTATTTTCGATAGGTTCATTTCCATCAGAATATATCCACTTACTCCAGTTTAAATAAGAATCAGCAAAATCATTTATATTTTCCCAACTAGAATTAGATATAAGTTCTTGTAATCCAGCTCCATATGATCCAGGTGCAGAACCAAAAATTCGATTTAAAGAATCTCCGTCTTTATAAGATGCTGAAATTGGATTTAATTTTTTATCTTCGTCAAGTTGAGAAACTAATTTTATAGCTTTGTAAACTAAAGATATTAATTGAGGAAATGCATCCCTAAACATACCCGAGATTCTTAAAGTAACATCAACTCTTGGTCTATTAAGAATCCTTAAAGGAATTATTTCTATATCAATGACTCTTCTAGAAGGACCATCCCAAATGGGTTTTACCCCTAGTAAATACAATATTTGACAAACATCCTCCCCTCCGTTTCTCATAGTAGATGTAGCCCATACAGAAATTGCTAATTTTTTAAGGTCTTGTCCATGATCCTGTTTATATAAATCAATTATTTGAGAAGCTGATTCACATCCAACAATCCATGCCGATTCTGTTGGTAAGCCTCTAGAGTCAACAGAAAAAAAATTTTTACCTGTAGGTAGAACTTCAGTTTTACCTCGTGTTGGAGCTCCTGATGGTCCGCTACTTACATATATTCCATTTAAAGCATTTATAAATGATGCCTTCTCATTTATGGTCGATGTAACTATAGGTTCAAATATTTCTTTATGAATTAGATTAAAAAAATCTTTATGTTTTTTATCTACATTAAATAATAATAATATTTTTTTATTTT
>CABZLA010000047.1 GCA_902526435.1 uncultured Prochlorococcus sp.
TAATATGGAGGTAATTGAAAGGGAAATTTATACATCACCCCTGACATATCATCAGTTACACTCTTGAAATCCATTTTTGATACACCAAGTTCAACTGCATTTACAAATACATCTTGAAAAGCTGGAACAATAGGTTCAAGATTAACTTCTTTTGAAAGAAAACCTAACTTAACGAAATCTTGAGATAATTTATCAAAATTTTTATTTACAAGATGAACTACCGCTTGAATTAAACCAGATCTGGAACTTCTAGTAACTTCACTCATCATCCCGAAATCTAAGTAACACAATCTTCCATCTTTCAAAGCTAATAAATTTCCCGGATGTGGGTCAGCATGAAAAAAACCATGCTCTAGTAATTGCTCTAAACTACATTGCACTCCAATTTCAATCATTTCATCAGGATCAATACCTAAATTTTTAACGCCTTCAAGATTAGTTAGCTTTGTTCCATCTATCCATTCCATAGTTAACACTCTTCGTGAGGTAGTCTCTTTATAAATTTTTGGCACAGCAATTTTTGAGTTATGAAGATGCAGATCTCTAAATTTTTCAGCATTTTCAGCTTCATTTAAATAATCCATTTCTTCAAAAACTCTCTTTCCCAATTCATCAATTAAAGCAACAAGATCACTTCTTATAAGTCCAATATTGTTTTTTAACCAATTAGCAATATTTCTTACTATGTATAGATCAAGTGTGATTTGTTCTCTTAAACCTGGTCTTTGAACTTTTACGGCAACAATTTCTTTATTTTTAAGAACGGCTTTATGAACTTGTCCTAAAGAGGCTGCAGAAATAGGTTCTTTATCGATATTTAAAAAAATCTCATCAATTTTTTTATTTAAATCTTCTTCTATTAATTCCATCGCTTTATTCCCATCAAATCCCGGTAATTGATCTTGAAGTTCAGACAGTTCTTCAAGAAGAATAACAGGAATAATGTCTGGTCTGGTTGATAAAGCCTGCCCTGCTTTAACGAATGCAGGGCCTAATTCTACTAACAAATTCGTTAGTTGTTTTGCTCTAAATCTTGCTTTTGACTCTTTTTTTAATTGTCCTGTTATTTTATCCCATCCAACTGAAATAATATATGAAAATATTGGGATTAAGGTTTGCCAAAGTCTTTTGAATAGTCGACTAGGATTTTTTTGATAAATTTTTGAAATTATTTCAGGATCATATTTTAGTAATCCTGATGCTTCTATAAAATCCGTATAATCTTCATTCATGACTTTATTTATTTAGAGGCTTTTATTTTCTTCAAAAAGAAGTTAACTTTTTTGTATGAAAGAATTATCATGTTAATACAATTAACTTTAAAAAATATTGCCTTAATAGAGATTATAGAAATTAATTTCGAAAAAGGTTTGAATATTTTTACTGGAGATTCGGGATCAGGAAAATCCCTGATTTTAGACTCCTTAAATGTTTTATTTGGTGGATCCAATATACCTTTAAATCACTTAATACGTCCAGGAAAAGAAGAATGTTTAATTGAGGCGAAATTTTCTAATTCTTCTCAAGTCAGTGATTGGCTCTCGAGAAATGGTTTTTGTAAAATTTCAGGGGAAATCTTCGTAAAAAGAAAATCTTATATAAAAAATAATAAAATACTTTCAAAATATACGATAAATAATTTTTCTATAAATAAAAAACTTTTGGAAGAGTTAGGTTTATTATTATTAGATTTCGTTGGTCAATCTGATAGCGTTTTATATGATAATCAAGACTATAGAAGATCAATAATTGACGATTTAGGTTCTAAAAAATTAAAGACGATAAATTTTCAAATCAAGAATTTATGGCAAGAATTCCAGAATCTCAGAAAAAAAAGAGAAGACATGATTCAATCTTATAAGCAGAAAGAAGAAAATAATTTTGCAATTAAAGAGATGTATAAAATGTTGGAGGAAGCTAATTTAAATTCAGGTGATGAAATTTTAGAATTACAATCAAAGGAATTGCGACTTTCGAATAATTTTGATATTAATAATGCCATAAAAATATCACTTGATAATTTAAGTAGCTATAAAAATAATGCTCAATCAGTAAGTCATTTAATCGTTCAAACAATTAAACAATTAAGTAAAGTTATTCAATTTGATTCAAAGATTAAAGTTTTAAATGAAAATTTATTAAATATTCAAAATGATGTAGAAAATTTAATTTTTGCTTTAATAAAATATTCGGAAGAACTTGATAATGAGGATATTAGTTTGGAAGAACTTCAAAAAAGATTATATTATTTGCAAAATTTAGAACGAACTTTTTCTTTAGAACTTCCAAAATTGATTGTGAAGAAAGACGAATTAAAGACATTTATAGATACAAATTTATTTGAGGAAGAGATTAAGAAGTTGGATATTCAAATTAATAATTCACAAGCTAATTTAAATACTCTTTTTGAGATGCAGTCTTTTCAAAGAAGAGAAACTGCTAAACAGCTTCAAGATTCTGTAATTTCTATTTTGAAAAATTTAGGTTTAGAAAATGCAGATTTTTCAATTGACTTTACAAAAGTTACACCTTCTCCAGAAGGTAACGAAAATATAGACTTCCTTTTTTCTGCAAATCCTGATCAAAAGTTAGCTCCATTATCTAAAGTTATTTCTGGCGGAGAAATGTCAAGATTTTTATTAGCCATAAAATCTAGCATTTCTCAAAAACCTAACACTTTTTTCTTAGATGAAATCGATAATGGTTTAAGTGGAAAATCATTACAGTCTTTAGTGGATTTAATAAAATTGACTGCACAGGAAAGGCAGGTTTTGTGTATTACTCATCAACCTTTTTTAGCAGCAACAGGAAATACTCATTTTAAAGTAAAGAAAAATGTTATTAATGGTATAACTTTTACTTCTATCTCCAAATTAATTACAAAAAAAGATAGACAAAATGAGTTGATTGAACTCATAGGTGGTGGTTTTAGTGAAGCAAATAATTATGCATCGACACTTATAGACAGAGCGGCCGCATAAATTAATAAATTTGCACTATAATAAGTGTTCTTTAAATCATTTTAAGATTTAAGCATGGTTAATAAAAATATTAGTTTTAACAAAGATAATTCAATAAAGATTCGAGGTGCTCGACAACATAACTTAAAAGATATAGATCTCACTCTTCCAAGAAATAAATTTATTGTTTTTACAGGTGTGAGCGGTAGCGGTAAGAGCTCTTTGGCTTTTGACACTATTTTTGCTGAAGGACAAAGAAGATATGTAGAAAGTCTGTCTGCTTATGCAAGACAATTTTTGGGACAAGTTGACAAACCAGATGTAGACAATATTGAGGGATTATCTCCTGCTATATCTATAGATCAAAAATCAACGAGTCATAATCCACGATCAACTGTTGGAACTGTAACTGAGATACAAGATTATTTAAGATTATTATTTGGGCGAGCGGGAGAACCTCATTGTCACCATTGTGGTTTACCTATTGCTCCTCAAACAATTGATGAAATGGTTGATCAAATAGTTTTGTTGCCTGAAGGAACAAGATATCAATTACTTGCCCCTGTTGTAAGAGGTAAAAAAGGAACTCATTCAAAACTACTTAGTGGATTAGCAGCAGAAGGCTTTGCTCGAGTAAGAATTAATGGTGAGGTAAGAGAGCTCGCAGATAGTATTGAATTAGACAAAAATCATACTCACAATATTGAGGTAGTAGTTGATCGATTGATTGCAAGAGAGGGAATCCAGGAAAGATTGAATGATTCTTTACAAACTTGTCTTAAAAGAGGTGATGGACTTTCTATCGTAGAAGTTGTTCCAAAAAAAGGCGAAACTCTACCTCCGAATTTAGATAAAGAAAAATTATATTCAGAGAATTATGCATGTCCAATACATGGAT
>CABZLA010000048.1 GCA_902526435.1 uncultured Prochlorococcus sp.
CCACTGATTTTTAAAAAGAATCACTGGCCTATTCCAGCAATCCTTCACTACCTTGCAATTAAAGATCCTTCCTAATTCGTCAATAGCTGACCATCCATCTGAAACCCATCGTGCCAACTGATATGGCATTGATTCAAGATTAGCATCTACACCATATTCGTTTTTTAATCTATGAATAACTACTTCCAACTGTAATTGTCCAACAGCTGCAAGGATAGGATCTCTTTTACTCTCGTCAAAGTCATAAAGTATTTGAACAGCACCTTCTTCACGAAGTTCGTTTACTCCCTTCCTAAAGTTTTTAAATGCTGAAGGGTTTGGATTTCTTAGCCAACTAAATATTTCAGGACTAAAGGAGGGTATACCCTCATATTCAAGATGAGTGCCTGTATATAAAGTATCTCCGATAGAGAACATTCCAGGGTTATTAAGTCCAATTACATCTCCAGGATAGGCATCATCAACTACTTCTCTGTCTTGACCAAATATTTTTTGAGGTCGAGATAATCTAATAGTTCTTCCTGTTCTTGAGTGCTTGACTGACATATCCTTTTCAAATTTTCCACTACAAACTCTTATAAAAGCAACTCTATCTCTATGCTTTGGATCCATATTTGCCTGTAACTTAAATACGAAACCGCTAAATTCATCGCTTGCAGGCTCGATATCTCCTTTATTACTATTTCTCGAAGTTGGTTTTTGAGCCATTTTTAAAAAACTATCTAAAAAAGGTCTTACACCAAAATTTGTCATCGCCGAGCCAAAGAAAACAGGAGTAAGAGAACCATTAAAAATTTCTTCTTTTTCTAATTTCGAACCTGCCTCATCAAGGACATCGAGTTCTTCAAGAGAGATGTCAAGTAATTCTTTCTCTACATATTTTGAAAGTTCTTTATCATCTAAACTCATTCTTTTCTCATTTGACTGTTTCCCTCTAACAGCTTTATCAAATAAAATAACCTCTCTTGTAAATCTATCAATAACTCCTCTAAATTCCTCACCTATACCAATCGGCCAATTAACGGGCAAAGTATTTAAACCAAGCTCTGATTCGATTTCATCAAGCAAAGAAAAAGGTTCTCTGCCTGGTCTATCCATCTTGTTTATAAAGGTAAAAATAGGTATTTTTCTCATTCTGCATACCTCAAATAATTTTCTTGTTTGAGGTTCTAATCCTTTAGCGGCATCTTCAAGCATTACTGCATTATCTGCGGCAGCTAAGGTTCTATATGTATCTTCAGAAAAATCTTTATGGCCAGGAGTATCCAAAAGATTTATTACTGATCTTTCATATTCAAACTGCAAAACAGTTGAAGTAATTGAAATACCTCTTTGTTTTTCAAGTTCCATCCAATCAGAAGTTGCTTTCCTTTGATTACCTCTTGCTTTTACTGCCCCTGCTTGCTGTATAGCGCCTCCATACAAAAGAAGTTTTTCAGTAAGAGTTGTTTTCCCAGCATCAGGATGTGAAATAATCGCGAAGTTCCTTCTTTTATTTACCGCCTCTAAGATATTTTTATTATTTAAGTTTTTAGTGCTTGAACTCATTAAATTCTATTTTAACAATCCCACTAATTCTAAACCTTACCATAAATGACTAAATATTGATCACCTTCTTCGAACACTTCTAAAGAGGATAATTTATTCTCAAAAATAAAATTATTTAATTCCTTTGAAGTGTAAGAAGCCTTTAATGATGCGTAATAATCATTAGTCAAAATTTCATTATATTTTTCCGCACATTTTTCTTTTAAATATAAGGCTGATTGTTTATCGATCGGTCTTTTCAGATCTTTATGAAAATTTATTGTCAAATCACTTGATAATCTCTTTATGCAATTAAAAAAATCATCCAGATAAGTAATATGGTGAATTAAACTGTTGCTGACTAGTAAACTTATATTTTTTTCAAGAGAAATATCACTTGAATTAAGGCTTTTTATATCTGCACAAATGTAACGCAAATTTTTTAATCGACTCCGATTTAAGGAATTCTTTTTATTTAATTCAGCTATTCGAATCATCTCTTTAGAGCCATCAATACCAATAACATTGGCATTAGGCCATTTAGTTGATAACTTTTCAGAAATATTGCCAGGTCCGCATCCTAAATCAACAATCAATTCTTTTTCACTCAAATGAATATTATTTTTACTCAAGTAATGATTAATTTGACCAATAAGATTATTTTCTCCCTCTGAAAAGTCAGCTTTAGCATAAGAATCAACTTGGTCTTCTCTTTCCATTAATTCAGGTTCAACAGTTCTTTCCATAAACTTCCGTAAACAAAGATTTCATAATAAACATATTTTTACACAAACCGTTAAATAGTGGTAAGAATAGTTGCAGACGCCACAGGTAGAGTTATTCTTCCTTTACAGGTAAATTTACATACTTTTTTTATCGTGACAATTGCACCAAATAAAGCTTCCTCCGAGAGCAATTCTAATAATCTTAGAAAAGATGACTTTCCAAAAACAGCTCCCGCTGCTTATCCTGTCTTCTTTAGGTCGTATAGCAGAAAGACAGTTTCCGGGAAAAGAGAGAATTGGAGTGAAGTTGGAGAAAGAAATTTATCTGGATTAAAAGAATTAGGAAAACTCTCTGATCAAGAATTGATGTTAATGAGAGAAATGCAGAGCAACCAAAAGGCTCAACCATCTGGAAGATGGTTATGGATCGGAGGGACTCCATGGATTAATAAAAACCAAAATTTTTCAGGAGCATATAATTGTACTTCGACAAATTTAATTGATTGGGAAGCTTTTGCCTTAATGATGGATTTAGCAATGATGGGTTGCGGCACAGGAGCAATAATAGAGCCCCATTTTATAAATAAGCTTCCAACAGTAAAAAATAAAATAACTATTAAATCAGTAAGCGAAGTAGGAATAACTCCTAAAGATCAAAGGCAGGAAAAATCTTCTTTAGAAATTAAAGGCAACGATATTTTTATAAAAGTTGGTGACAGCAGAAGAGGCTGGGTAGATAGTTATAAATATCTTCTTGAAGCATCAAGCAATGAAAGTCTTGAGAAAGAAGTTTACGTTCATATTAACTTAGAAGATATTAGGCCAGCAGGAGAATCATTAAAAGGTTTTGGAGGTATGGCGAATCCTATTAAATTAAAGGATCTATACTCTCGAGTTGCTTCTCTATTAGGAAAAGCGATTGGTAGAAAGCTAAATACAGTTGAGTGTTGTTTACTTATTGACGAAGCAGCCGTAACAATAGTTGCAGGTAATATAAGAAGAAGCGCTGGTATGAGACAGTTTGCATCTGATGACAAAGAAGCAGCATCAGCCAAAGAGAATCTATGGAGTCAAGACGAAGACGGTAATTGGAGAATCGATCCAGAAAAGGACGCTCTTAGAATGGCAAATCATACAAGGGTTTATCATACAAAGCCCTCTTATCAAACAATTCTGGATGCTGTAACCAAGCAATTCCATTCAGGTGAAGGAGCAATTCAATTTGCGCCAGAAGCAATAGCAAGATCAAATGCAGATATTTTGAACAAAGAAGATCTCAAAAATGAATTCATAGAAATATATTCAGAACAAGGTAAAGAAGAAGCTAGAAATTGGATTAATCATAATTACGGACCTTTTTCTGAAGAAGAACTAGATCATAGAATGAGCAGATATGGACTTAATCCTTGCGGAGAAATATTAGGCAACGATTTTCATTGTAACTTGGCAGAAGTTCACCTAAATCAGATAGATCCGGAAAATATTGAAGAACAAAAAAAAGCCTTTAAAGCTGCAGCTCT
>CABZLA010000049.1 GCA_902526435.1 uncultured Prochlorococcus sp.
CTGGGCATCCAGAAACGTTTGAGACTGAGGGTGTTGAGGTAACGGCGGGGCCATTAGGGGCAGGGATTTCTAATGCCGTTGGTTTAGCAATTGCAGAAACACACTTAGCAGCTAAATTCAATAAAAAAGATTGCGAGATTGTTGACCATTATACCTATGTAATAATGGGAGACGGTTGTAATCAAGAAGGGATTGCCTCTGAAGCATGTTCACTTGCTGGACATCTTAAGCTTGGAAAATTAATAGCTCTATATGATGATAATCAAATAACAATTGATGGACGTACAGATGTTTCATTTACAGAAGATGTTTTAAAAAGATATGAAGCTTATGGATGGCATGTACAACATGTTGAGGATGGCAATCATGATGTGAAAGGAATTACCAAAGCAATTGAGAATGCTAAATCTGTAAAAGATAAACCTTCTTTAATCAAAATTTCTACAATCATAGGTTATGGGTCACCAAACAAGTCAGATACGGCAGGAATTCATGGAGCTGCAGTAGGAGAAGAAGAAGCTTCCTTAACCAGAGAGTTTTTAAATTGGGAATATCCTCCCTTTGAAATACCTGATGATGTATATTCTCAATTTAGACAAGCTATTACTAAAGGTGAAGACTCTGAAAAACAATGGAATTTAAAATTTCAAGAATATCAAAACACATATCCCTCTGAAGGAGCAGAATTCAAAAGAATGATCCAAGGTGAATTACCAGAAAACTGGGATTCAGATCTGCCTTCATATACGAAAGATGATAAGGGTCTCGCAACAAGAAAACATTCTCAAATATGCCTAGGAGCTCTTGGGCCTAATCTTCCTGAATTAATTGGAGGATCTGCGGATTTAACTCACTCTAATTACACAGATATAAAAGGAGAAACAGGCTCATTTCAGGCACATTCTCCAGAAAAGAGATACTTACATTTTGGTGTAAGAGAGCATGCCATGGCAGCAATATTAAATGGAATTGCTTATCACGACAGTGGATTAATACCTTATGGAGGGACTTTTCTTGTTTTTGCAGACTATATGAGAGGTTCAATGAGACTATCCGCTCTCAGTGAGCTGGGAGTTATTTATGTACTTACTCATGATTCAATTGGAGTAGGCGAAGATGGTCCAACACATCAACCTGTTGAAACGATCCCCTCACTAAGAGCAATGCCAAATATGCTTGTATTTAGACCTGGAGATGGTAATGAAACAAGTGGTGCTTATAAGCTCGCTATTAAAAACAGAAAAAGACCTTCCGCTCTTTGCCTAAGTAGGCAAGCCATGCCAAATCAAGAGAATACCTCTATTGAAAAAGTTGCATTAGGTGGATATACAGTTTCCGATTGTGAGGGAACTCCTGATGTAATATTTATCGGTACTGGTAGTGAACTAAACCTCTGCATTGAAGCAAGTAAAGAAATCTCAAAATTAGGCAAAAAGACTAGAGTTATTTCCATGCCTTGCGTAGAACTATTTGAAGAGCAAGAAGCTTCTTATAAAGAAAGTATCTTACCAAGTAGTATCAAAAAAAGAGTTGTAGTTGAAGCCGCCCATTCATTCGGATGGCACAAATACACTGGGCTTGATGGAATTTGTATTACTATGGATAGGTTTGGTGCATCAGCTCCTGGTGGAAAATGTATGACTAGTTTTGGATTTACAGTTGAAAATGTTGTAAATAAGACTAAAGAAATTTTATAAACTTAAACTAAACTGCAGTATCGCATTTTGTAAGTTTATTATTCAATTCATCAAGAGTTTCATCAGAAATTTTGGAATTCATAGGGCAATGCTTAGGTCCACACATTGAGCAAAACTCAGCTTTTTTAAATATTTCTTCTGGCAAGGTTTCATCATGATACTGTTTAGCCCTTTCAGGATCTAAAGACAGTTCGAACTGTTTGTTCCAGTCAAAAGTATATCTTGCATGACTGAGCTCATCATCTCTATCACGAGCACCCGCTCTATGCCTGGCTATGTCAGCCGCATGTGCAGCAATTTTATAAGCTATCAAACCCTCTCTAACATCTTCCGCATTTGGAAGCCCCAAATGCTCTTTAGGAGTGACATAACATAACATCGCAGTTCCATACCATCCTGCCATGGCTGCACCTATCGCACTTGAAATGTGATCATAACCTGGAGAAATATCTGTAACTAATGGGCCTAGAACATAAAAAGGAGCTTCTGAACATTCTTCCATCTGTTTTCTAACATTGAACTCAATCTGGTCCATAGGTACATGTCCTGGTCCTTCAACCATAACCTGAACATTATGAGTCCAAGCTCTTCTTGTAAGTTCACCCAATGTTTTTAATTCAGCTAATTGCGCATCATCTGATGCATCATGTAAACATCCTGGTCTAAGTGAATCTCCTAAAGAAAAAGTACAATCATATTTTTTGAAAATTTCACAAATATCATCAAACCTTGTATATAGGGGGTTTTGCTTAAAATGATGCAACATCCATTGAGCTAAAATTCCTCCACCTCTGCTTACGATGCCAGTAATTCTTCCTTTGACTTTAGGTAAATGTTCTATTAATAAACCAGCATGAATGGTTTGATAATCAACACCCTGCTGACAATGCTTTTCGATAATATGTAAGAAATCATCCTCTGTTAATCTTTCTATCGATCCATGCACACTTTCTAAAGCTTGATAAACCGGAACAGTTCCAATAGGGACAGAAGATTCTTTGATTATTGCTTGTCTAACCTCATCAAGATTTACTCCTCCTGTGGATAAATCCATAACTGTATCAGCACCATATTTTACTGCTAATTTAAGTTTCTCAACTTCTTCATTAATATCACTTGCATTGGGAGAAGCACCAATATTTGCGTTGACTTTACATTTAGAAGCAATCCCAATTGCCATTGGTTCAAGATTTACATGATTTACATTAGCTGGAATTATTAATCTACCCCTTGCAACTTCTTCCATAATTAATGAAGGTGGAAGGTTTTCTTTTTTAGCAACATAATTCATCTCTTCAGTAATATGACCATTTTTAGCGAAATTCATCTGAGTAATATTCTTCTGCCCAATACGTGGCTGTATCCAGGAATTTCGCATGACTTTTAAGATTTAAATTGTTTATTACTAGAGTTCGATCAAATTGAAACTTTCCTTCGTCAGTTTTAACTGTTTCAGGTTCGAAGGGTATGATCTCAGCTTAGTAATTTACTTAGCACCCCTAGTTATATTTTAAAATAGCTCTTTTTAGTAAAAAGTCATCTTATATTCTCAAAAATATAGAAAATATTTTTATTTAGGTTGTTTATAAGATTTTATTTTATTTAAGATTTTTTTTCTCTTAATTCCTCTACTAAATTCTTTTTCAGAAATTATAAAAATTCCCATCAAGCCAATTGGTATATAAAAAATCCTCTTACTTTCTTTCCTTGATAAGAATCCTATTATTGATAAAAGAATCATTAAGGGTGCTACAAGTGAAAAGATATAAACTTTTTCAAATTTCATTTATATATCTTTATCCCATTAATTATTTAATTTTACTATAGATTCAGTTATTACTTTAACCCCTACACTAATAGCTCTTTCATCTGGATCAAATTTTGAGCTATGTAGTGGAGCGCAACCTTTCTCACCTGAGACACCAAGCCTAAACATTGCTCCAGGAACTTCATTCAGAAACTCAGCAAAATCTTCAGCACCTAAGGATGGTTTTTGTAATTCAATAACATTTTCATGACCTAAAATACTAATTGAGGAGTCTCTTAAAACCTTATTTATTTCATAATC
>CABZLA010000050.1 GCA_902526435.1 uncultured Prochlorococcus sp.
TATTTGATCCAGACTTTTACTAAAAAAAATATCTTTTTGTTCATTAAGAGATTCTTTTAGTCTGGAGGTAGCTTTTCCAGTGGGCGCTGCAAGTCCTATATTTAAACAAGAGTCACTTTTCAAAGATTGTAATATAAAATTTATAATTAAAGTTGTTTTACCTGTTCCTGGTCCCCCTTGCAGAAAAACTAAATTTGAACTTTTAAAAATATTTTTAATTTGATTAATTTTATTATCATCATTTATTTTTATAGGAATTTTATCTATTTTTTTTAAGAAGATATTTATAACTCTATTTGTCTTCCCCGACCATTTTGCCAATGATAATTTTCTATCTTTGAATACGAATGGGGAATTATAGGAATTTAACAATCCTAAATCTTTAAGAACTTTTAAATGTTCATTAGGCCATCCATCTTTTAATAAATCAAATAATATTAACCTTTTATCAACTTCTACAATAGTCTCCCCATTTTTCTCAAATTCTAATAATATTTTTAAAGTATCTTTTACGAAATCTCCATATTTTATTTTATTAAATCCAAAAATTTCCTGGAGAAGATTAAATATATGATTATATTGAAATTCTTCAATGGCCAAATTATAATGATTCATTCTAAAAAAGTTGATCTAAATAATTAATTCTTTTTATAGGGGCCTGGCCGATAAAAACACCTGGAGTAAAATCTTTCTCAACAGATTTTTCAAATAAATTTATTTCAGGCAATCCCTTTAAAAATAAATATACATATCCTCCAAGATGAAGATTAGGTTGATAATTTTTTAATCTCCACTTTAATAATCTATGTAATGCCAATAAATAAAGATGAGATTGCAATGGGTAATGATGTTTAATCATTTCCTCTTTCATATTTTCATAGTTATAGTTTCCAGGCAAACAATCACTATTTTCGCTTCCAGAAATAAAATTACTTTTCCAATCTATTACCCACCATTTACTATCCTCTAACTTATTTCCTATAGGAACAATACAGTCAATACAACCAGAGTGAAAACCTTTATTTAGGATTTGTAGATCATGTATTTTTTTTGAGTAGCTTTTACCAAAGTCAAATTCTTGATCCAATAGAAAGCATTTTGAAATATCAGATGAATTTATATTTTTTCCACCATAAGAAAGTGTTAAATTATACTTCACCTCTTTCAGAATATTATTTGAGGAGATATCGATTAATCTTTTATTTAGTAATTTTCTTCCAAGCGAGACTTTTATGATTCGAAATATACCTTCTCTTACTTTTAATGCCAAAGAAGTATCAATTTTAAAGAAATTTAACTCTTCAATTATTAAATCAAGCAATTTATCCGCGTTATCATTTTGAAAATCAAATCTCTCAATTATTTTATGCAAACATGTTCCAGCAATTGTTCCTTTAGGAAAATCACTTAAGGGATTGGAGAGAGTTAAGTATTTAGGATAATTTTTTGATTTATCTAAATTAGTCTCTTTGAGATTATTAAGAATTGAAATATTATCTTCATAATCCTTGTATTGATTAAAAGCAGAGACTGTTTTTTTTTCTTTACGGATCCACGAGGAATAACTTGAGAAAGAGATAACTTCATCAGAGAGAATTTTTTTAGGTTTTTTTGTATTGACTTTATTTATTTTCCAAAGATTATTGTTTAAACCATTAATATTAAATTTATTAAAAATTTCTCTAATATTTTTTGCATATATTTCATTTTCAATTTTAGATTTATGCACATAAATTTTTTCTAGGTTTGGGAACAAATCATTATTAATAATATTATTTATATTATTAATATCATTAAAAATAATAAGTTTATATTTACTCCTGGTAAGAGCTACATAAATCAATCTTTCACTTTCTTTAAATAAATCTCTTTCTTCTATTAATTTAAATTCTTCTACCTTACTGTAATTATTAGAAATATTGATATATATAGATCTATCCAAATTTGATTTCCAGATAGGACCTTTTGTTTTATTTGATTTATTAGAAATAATAGATAAGTAGGGACATAAGACTATTTCATATTCAAGTCCCTTACTATTATGAATTGTCGAAAGATTAATTCCGTTTTGAAGATTATAATCTTTCGTAAAATAATCTTCTCCATTACAACTCCTTAAAGAATCATCTAATTGGTTTTGATACCACTTAAATACTTTATTTAGATTAAAGTCATTGTTGATTAATTCTATTTCAATTATCTCTGACAATTGAAATAGATTTGAGTATAGATCTGCATCACAAATAATTGAGGATGATTTGTAATTAATAATGAGTTCATTCACAAGAGTTAAAAATCCTTTCTCTTCTAATTCCAAAGACCATGAAATACATTGATTAGTTAAAATTTCAAATTTTTTACTATATTGATGATCAATCAATTCTGCTACATTTATTTCTATAAATTTAGAAGAAGCCAACAAACTTATATTCTTATAACGCCTTGGATATAATAAAGAATTAATAAAAAATACTAATAGGTCACTGGCTTCAGTATCAAAAATATTATTTTTATTTTTAATCTGGCATGGTATGTTTAACTCTATTAATTTATTTTTTAATTGTAAGCATTGAGAATTATTCAACGTAAGAATTGAAATTTCATTAATATCAATTTCTTTATTATTTAAAAGAAAACTAACTATATATTGAGTAGCAAGATCTTCAATATCAACTTCTTTGCTTGAAAAATCAACAATTTCAAATACTTTCTTAAAAGCAAATTTATAATTTAAACTGTTATTAAGTCTAGAGTTTAAATTTTTATATTCTAATTTTGATTCTTTAAGTCCATTTTTATATAGTTTATTAATAATATCAAGTAATTTATCTGAAGATCTAAAGTTATTTGTAAGACTAAAAACTTCAATTGCATCAGATTTTGCCTCCAAATAAGTTTCAATATCTCCTCCTCTAAATTTATAAATCGCTTGCTTTGGATCACCAACACAAAGTAAAAAGTGATTTTTTGTACAAAAGAATTTTTTTATTATCCTCCATTGAATATTATCTGTATCTTGAAACTCATCTACTAAAACACATTTAAATCTATTTTGAATCTCTGAAAGACTTTTATCATTGGTAAGATCTGATCTTAAATAATTATTCTCAACAGTCTTTATAAGATCATTAAAATTAAAAGTAGATAAACTTTTTTTTAAGGTATTTAGTTTTATATAAGCTAATTGAATAAATATTCTTACAAATTCAGTAAAAAAACCTTCTTTTATTTTATAAATTTTATCTTGGAGTACTTTAAATCTACTAAGATCTAAACATAGATCAAATTTATCAATTTCTTTATCTATATTTTTGTTATAGAAATATTTAAATAAAAGATCTTCATTTGAAATATCAAATAAAAGTTGACTTATATCCTCTGAATTAAGCCTCTTATTAATCTCCTCGATCCATTTAATTATTTGATTAAACTTATTGTTTCTTGGCTTGGACGAATATATTTGACTTTTTCCTCCAATTTCCTTTATTAATTTACCTA
>CABZLA010000051.1 GCA_902526435.1 uncultured Prochlorococcus sp.
ACCCAAGGATCATCCTTAGCGTGGATTAAGAGAGTAGGGGGAAGATTCTTAATTAAATTTTGAATCCTAAATATAGGTGAAGATTGATAATAATAATCCTCTAAAGATTTGAACCCCCAACTAGGTGCAGTGAAATTTGCATCAAATTCTCCTATCGTTTTTTAAACCTTTAATTTTTTTACTCAAGCTACTTTTAGGAAATAAAATCCCTTCGTTTTTACATCCATCCCATAATTGCCTTTTCAAACGTTGCATTAACCATTTTTGATATAAAAAATTTCGAGGTCTTTCTATACAATTGCTGCAAGATGATAAATCTAAAGGGCTACTAACACAAGCCAATCCATCTAATAATTTTCTTCTATCTCTTGAGCTGTAGTCTAAGCAAGCATTAAGAAGAATAGTTCCTCCTAAAGATAATCCAACTCCAAATATAGGTAAATCTTCTTTGTTTTTTAAAGAATCTTTAAATTCAGAATAAAGAATTTGTCTAAAATTTTTAAGACCCAAAATAATATCATTCGAACATCTTGCGGAATAATTCCCTTTCGCCAAATATCTAGCTGAGCCAGCTCCTCTAAGATTTAATTTAAGAACTCCAAATCCATTATTAACTAACTTTCTAGCAATTCGTTTTAAACCAAAACGCCTAGTAGATCCTCCTAATCCATGAGTAATAAGAACAATGCCTATTTTGTAATTGTTAAATAATGTAACACAAGTATTAAAAAATGTAAAGTACAACGAATGAGATGAGTTAATTATCTTATTACTGTGTCAGATACGAGACAGTATTGATATAAAGTAAGGTCTCATTAAGACTTTTTTGTTTGATGTTAATAAATTATTTAGATATCTTTTGAGTACATTTTGTGTTAGTGCATTAATTTTGCTCTTTAAAACTTATGTATAGATGCGATCTAGACGGTTTAAGGTAATTGATTTTATTCTAGGAAATTAGTTTTCTTTTTTTTAGATTTATCCTGGCTAACTAAAATTGTGTGATAATTCTGTTCGGTCATGTTCTCGTAGCTCATTCCATTCTTTCCAAGCCTCTTCTAATTGGACTTTGCTAGTAGATTTTTAGCCCTGCCCACTCTCCAAGGTGAAAGTATGTGTAAAGATTACGGTATTGTTCTGTGGCGATTTTTGGCATTTTTCGAAGAAAATTAGTCTGCTCCTCTACATTAAGAAGGCATCCATTAGGTGTATTTGTACGATTGCCATAAGGAAAATTTGACAAAAATTTTAGCTAACCCAAGTGTCACTAGTTAAATGGTACATTTGTGCTATGGATTGTATATTTTCTTTAGTTTGTCGTCTACAGTTTTATTGTGTTAAGTACTTATTTACTATTTAAAGATTTCTATTTTTATTAGAAAAATAATTAAAATATCAATGAACTATAGAGAGAACTTAGAGTTTGAACTTCAGAAAGTAACTTTAGCAATATCAGAAGTTATTGAGGATATTTACATTACTAATAAGGAATGGCAGCAACGAATAAGAAAACTAATTAATATCAAAGAAAAAATAATCTATAAGGAAAGGGAACTTAGTAATGACTTAGAAGCCGCATAGAATCATCAATTTTTTTAAGAGTTAAAAGTAATAAAGTATTGCTATTATCAATTAAAAAATATAACTCAATCGATATAGATGTCTCCTGGAACTCCTGATTTAATTCTTTTAATTTTGGTATTTATTGGTCTACAAGCTTGGTGGATAATTCCAATAATTAAAAAAAATAATAAATTAAATGATAGAGGCAGAGAATTAAGGGAAGAAATTAAGCAGTTAGAAAAACTATATAAAAAATAAATTATGCTTTCAAGAAGAACAGCTGTAGTGTGATATTCCTCCCTTATTAAAGAATTCTTTTGGCCTAAGTCGATTATATTCTTGTTCTACCTCCAAAGACTGTTCTTCATAAGGATTTTTGAAGATAGTTTGTAATTCTTTTATTTTGCTGTAATTACCCTCTTCAGCTTCTTGATAAGCAGGAACTATCATCCATTCACGCCAAGTGAACTTGGGATTTACTTGTTTCATTGATTTGGAGATTTCTTTATAATCACCTTGTTTTTTAATACAATCTTGCCATTTCTTTAACCAAATAAACCATTTTTTATCAAGTTCTTCGGTTGAAGGTAAATAAAAACTATCTTTTAAATCATATATATTGTCAGGAATATGAGAAAGTTTTCTAAAGAAAATACTGAAGTCAGCCTTAGAATAAACCATAAGATTGAAAAGCTCGTTGGTAAGAGTTTCATCGTACTTTTCAAGACCAAGCTTTTTTGCCCACATTAATTGCATTTCTTTGCTCATAAATTTAGAAAAGTCATTTTTAATCTCTTCTAATTTTTCTATTTCTTCTTTATTTTCTAAAAGTAATGGTAGAAGAGATGAACAAAACATCTTAAAATTGATTTCTGCAGCAAAAGGCTGATTGAAAAATGAAAAATGCTCTCCACCTCCCGTCCAAGGTTGAAATCTTGGATCAAATAATTCGCAAAAACCAAAAGGACCGTAGTCAAGAGTAAAACCTCCAGCAGCACAATTATCGCTATTAAAATTACCTTGGCAGTAACCGACTCGCATCCAGTTAGCTACAAGTGATATGAGTCTTTCTCGATATAAATAAGCCAACTTAATCACCTTCTCATTAAAAGAATGACTATGATCAATATCATCACTATAGTTCCTATCTATAAGATGTTGGACAATAATTTTTAGCTCATCTAAAGCATTATCATGTGAATTGCTTCGAACTCGTCGAGCAAAGAGTTCGAGCTGACCTATACGTAAAAATGATGGCGCTACACGTGTAGTAATTGCAGCATGATTATCAACCATAATATCAGGCTCAAAATACTTGGAACCTTCTGTATACCAAGGCCTTCTAATTATTTCCGTCTCTGAGACATAAAGAGTTAAAGATCTTGAAGTAGGAATTCCTAATGCATGCATTAACTCCTGTGCAAGAAATTCACGAACACTTGATCGTAGTACAGCTCGGCCATCTGCTCCACGACAATAAGGCGTAGGGCCTCCTCCTTTAAGTTGCATCTCCATTCTTTTTCCATTAAACAAACCCTCGAATACAGAAATTGCCCGACCATCTCCATAACCATTACCTGTCCCAAAAGGACACTGTTGTGTATATTCAGTGCCATATATAGACAATGCATACCCCGTTGCCCAACCAAAGGGGGGCATTGGATACTCTGAAACTTCGATATCACCAGAAAAAAAACGACAGAACTTTTTATCTTTTGTAAGTTCAGAACTTAATCCCAATTCTTCAAATAATGTTTTGCTATGCGATATATATATTGGTTCTTGAATTGGTGTTGGAGTGACGGGAACATAATGACCTGAATAAACGGACCTAGCCCTGTGATCTTTACCATCTTTTGTCGAATGAGGATCAGCTTTGAGAGAATTCAATAAAGA
>CABZLA010000052.1 GCA_902526435.1 uncultured Prochlorococcus sp.
TAGCCTTGGTTGTAAACTTCACTTAATTTCTCCAGACGGAGGTAGGAATTGCGAGAAATTCATATCAATAAGTTTTAATAACTTTAGTGCTAACAGATCTATACCATTTTTAAAAAAGATTTCTCAAAAATTAGAATTCAATAGTGAATTCAGCCCAAGCCCAGAAAGAACATTTGGAATAATCAAAAAAACTTATAATCAAAAAAATAATTTTCTAATAAAATTTAAATCAGATAAATTACTTTCTTGTCTTAGAGCAAGAAAAGAAGATAACTCCAAAGGAATAAAGCTTAATGGAACTCATACTATTATTGCTAGCGCAGGACTAAGAGAAAATCTCTTAGGTGATTGGGCTGATGATGATTTCAAAAGAAATACAATCAAACAAATATCTAATTTGATTGATAAATCAATTTAGGATATTTCCTTTAATTTTTCTAAAACAGAACTATCTTCAAGGGTACTAATATCTCCACTTATTTTCTCGCCTTCTGCCAAAGATCTCAAAATTCTTCTCATTATTTTTCCACTACGCGTTTTTGGAAGAGAATCTGAAATTATTATTTTTTCTGGTTTAGCAATAATTCCAATTTCATGAACTACATGTTTCTTTAACTCCTCAACTAATTCTGGAGAGCTATTTATATCTTTTTCTAAAGATATAAATGCAACAATAGCCTCTCCTTTTAAATCATCTTTTCTGCCAACAACAGCAGCTTCCGCAACTGATTTATGGCTTACTAATGCGGACTCTATTTCCATAGTTCCCAAACGATGCCCGGAAACACTTATAACATCATCGACTCTTCCCATAATCCAAATATATCCATCATTATCAATCCGAGCCCCATCTCCAGCGAAATAAACATTTTTTTCACCTTTAAAAGAAATATATTCCCAATAACTGTCTAAATATCTTTGAGAGTTTTCATGAATTGTACGCATCATTCCAGGCCAAGGTTTTTTAACAATCAAAAATCCACCTTCATTTTCCAACACCTTTTCTCCATTCTTATCTACAACTTCAACCTCGATTCCAGGCAAAGAGAATGTTGCGGAACCAGGCTTTGTAGCAACGGCTCCTGGCAAAGGACTTATCATCACACCACCAGTTTCAGTTTGCCACCATGTATCTACTATTGGACACTTATTATCACCTATTACCTCTCGATACCACATCCATGCTTCAGGATTAATTGGTTCGCCAACTGTTCCCAAAAGTCTCAAAGATCCTAAATCGTATTGGTCAGGGATTTCACGTCCAAATTTCATAAATGATCTTATTGCTGTTGGCGCTGTATAGAAAATAGTAACTTTGTATTTTTGAATAATATCCCAAAAAGCTCCTAAGTTGGATGCTCTTGGAACACCCTCAAACATAAGAGTTGTTGCTCCATTGGATAAAGGTCCATAGACTATATAACTATGACCAGTAATCCACCCAACATCTGCTGTACACCAATATACATCATCATCTTTGATGTCAAAAATCCACTTGAATGTTAGGTGAGACCATAGATTATAACCACCAGTAGTATGAACAACACCCTTTGGTTTACCAGTAGATCCTGAAGTATACAAGACAAATAATCTATCTTCGCTATTCATAATTTCAGGTTCACACCAATCTTTTTGATCTTTTAATAATTCGTGCCACCAAAAATCCCTATTGTTTACCATCGAAATATCTTTTTTAGTTCTTTGAACAATAATAACTTTTTCAACAATCTTATTTGCCCCACTTTCAATTGCCGCATCAACAGCTTTCTTAAGCTCAATTACCTTATCTTTTCTATAACCACCATCTGCCGTTATAACAAATCTGGCATTTCCATCAAGCAATCTATCTTTTAACGACTCAGAGGAGAAGCCTCCAAAAACTACTGAATGAGGAGCTCCAATTCTTGCGCAAGCGAGCATAGCAACCATCGCCTCAGGAATCATTGGCATATAAATACTTACCAAATCACCTTTTTTTATTCCCATAGATTTCAAAGCATTTGAAGCTTTGCATACTTCTTTGAGAAGTTCATGATACGTATATTTCTTGTTATCTCCTGGCTCTCCTTCCCATACTAGCGCTGTTTTATTTCCAATTCCGTTTTTGATATGTCTATCTAAGCAGTTATAAGTGATATTCAACTTACCTTCCTTAAACCATTTAAAAAAGGGAGCATTTTCTCGGTCTAAAACAGTCTGAAATGGTTCGAACCAATCAATTTCCGAATTTGCAAAAGATTCCCAGAATTTTGTTGGGTTCTCTAAAGATTGTTTTTTTAAACTTTGTAATTCCTCAAAATTTTTTATATTTGAATTTTCAGCAAATTCTTTTGAGGGAGGGAAAACTCTTTTTTCTTCAAGAATATTGTTGATTGAATTTTTCTTATCTAATGTCATTAAAAGTATCAATAATTTATAAATTTAATCTAAATGACTAAATTTTTCAAAAACTTTTAATGGAATTTATTAACTTAAAAATAAACTTCTTTAATTCAATAAAGACGACTGAGCACAAATTCGGGTAAAGCTAACAAAGCTCTCTTATACTCTGAGTCAGGAAGCCATAACAATGCTTCTTTTGAATGGAGAGCAAAATCTTCAGCTAATTTTCTAGAACGTTTTATAGCTTGAGAGTTCATAACAATATTTAAAGCATTATTTAAATCTTCCTTTTCTACTAGTTCTCTATTTATCAGAACAGACAAATTTTCATTTTCTTCTAGAGCATATAAAACTGGAGCGGTTAGATAACCACTTGCAAGATCGCTTACAGCTGGTTTACCCAATTGTTTATCGTTACCAGTGAAATCAAGGATATCATCCACAACCTGAAAAGCTAATCCGATATTCTTTCCAAATTCGTATAAGCGATTCAATTGTTCATCTTCTAAATTATTCAGAACTCCAGCTGCCTTTGTACTATTTGCAATCAGAGAAGCTGTTTTACAATAACTTTTATTTATATATTTAGAAAAAGTTTGTGCCGAATCGAATCTATTTAGATTTTGCTTTATTTCACCTTCTGCTAAATCCATTATAACTCTACTAAGAAGTTTAACTACTTTTACATTTTCTAAGTTTGCCAAATGCCAACTAGCCTGAGCAAATAAAAAATCCCCAGCCAGCACAGCAACTCTTGTATTAAACCTACTATGAACAGTATCAACACCCCTTCTTGTGGATGCTTCATCTACAACATCGTCATGAACTAATGATGCTGTATGAATCATTTCAGTAATCTCTGCAAGTCTCTTATGTTTGGTTGTCAAAGTAAAGTTTGGAGAAATAGCTTTTGAAATCAATAAAACTATCCCAGGTCTTAACCTTTTTCCTCCAGCACTAAATAAGTGTTCAGCAGCTGCCTGAAGAATTGGATGACCTGCACCTATTAAATTTTTCAGTTCGAGAAT
>CABZLA010000053.1 GCA_902526435.1 uncultured Prochlorococcus sp.
TTATCTGATGCAATAACAAAAGGATTTAAACCAAAATGGTACTGTGTTCTTCACTTTAATGATGGTGGATTATCCAACAGACAAAAATTTAGAAGAAAACAATCTGATGAAGTACAAAATGATTTAAGAGTAGTCAAAAATGTCTTATACACAGAGTTGTATGGGAACAAATGGCACAAGAAATCAACGAGAGCAAAGAGTGTATGGAGTGTTGAATATGGAGATAATCCAGACAAACCACACATCAATCTCATAATAGAATCTCTGCCCTATCCATATGATGATTATAGAAGTTTTTATGTTTTACTCGATAGATTCTTACCTAATAAATGTAAGTGCTTATCGGGGCATAAGGACATGTCTCATATCCAACCAATTAATGATGCTGAACCAATATTTTCTTATATAACCAAAGAAAGTGATTTTAGAAATTCAACATTAGTTCATCAAATAAATGATTACTAAAAAAATGCAAAATACAATTCATAGCAATAAAAAAATAAGATTCAGAGGCAGTGGATATGGCAAGACCGCTTCTGTAAGTTTTAGTTATCACGAGTTAGATCTTATGGAAACTTGGAATGAATTAGCAGACCAATCATTTTTATCAAAGTCAGGAGTATTCAAAAAATTCTTAAGAACTGAAGGTAAAAAACTCAAAGATACAAGACTATTAGAAAAGTCAGTTAAATAAAAATCTGATTTTGGGTAAATAATGTTTTAAGAACAAATGTTATTACCAAACTAGTCAATAAAGGAAAATCAAAGTAAATTACTTCTAATAAAGAACTAATTACTTGCAGTCAACTTCATCAATATCATCACTTATATGGTCTTCTGCAGATGATGTTCTCAGGGGTTTATTTAAACCATCTGAGTATGGGAGAGTAATCCTGCCTTTTGTAGTGATGAGACGTCTGGACTGCGTTTTAGAACCAAAGAAAGAAAAAGTATATGAACTATATCAAAAGTTTAAAGATCAATTTGATGATCCATCTCCAGTTATCCTTCGTCAAATAGATCTTCCATTTTTTAATGTCTCTAAATTTGATCTTTCACGTATAACTAGCGGTCAGGTTTCATTAGATTTCAGTAATTATGTGCAGGGTTATTCAAAGAATGTTTTAGACATTATTGAAAATTTCCAAATTGATCCACTTATACAAAAACTTAATAAGAACAAACGTTTATATCTTTTGATTGATAAGTTCACAGAGTTTGATTTACACCCATCAAAGATTGATAACCATCAAATGGGTTCGATTTATGAGGAGTTACTACGTAAATTCTCTGAAATGTCGAATGAGGAAAGTGGAGATCATTTCACTCCTAGAGATGTTGTCAAATTATTAGTAAATTTAGTATTTGGCGGAGATACTAAAGACTTATCTGGGGAAGGAAAAATAAGATCAATTTATGACCCATGCTGTGGAACGGGTGGAATGTTAACTATCGGTAAAGAATGGATTCATGCGAATGTAAATCCAAATTTAAAGATTAATCTTTATGGTCAAGAACTAAATGATGTGACTTATTCCATTTGCAAATCAGATTTGTTAATGATGAATGAAAATCCTGAAAATATTTATGGTCCAACAACATCTATTTCTGATGATCGCTTAGAAGGAGAAAAATTTGACTATATGATTACTAACCCTCCTTTTGGTGTGAGTTGGAAATCAGAGAAAGAATTTGTAGATAAAGAAGCAAAAGACCCAAATGGAAGATTTTTTGCAGGAATCCCTAGGTCTTCAGATGGTTCTCTCTTATTTCTGCAACATCTAATTAGCAAGATGAATCCAGAGGGTTCTCGAATAGGAATTGTTTTTAATGGATCTCCCTTATTTACAGGAGATGCTGGTAGCGGGGAGTCTGAGATCCGCAAATGGATAATTGAAAATGATTGGTTAGAGTGTATAGTCCAACTACCAGATAGAATGTTCTTTAATACTGGTATTCATACTTATATCTGGATTTTGACCAATAAAAAATCTATGCATCGTAAAGGTAATGTTCAATTGATTAATGCATCATCATTTGGAATTGCTATGAAAAAAAATTTAGGAGAGAAAAATAAATTTATTCCTGAAGAGAATTTAGAGAAAATATTTAACATCTATCAAAAGAATTCGGATAGCGAGTTCTCCAAAATTTATTCAAATCAATTCTTCGGATATACCAAAGTAACCATTGAACAACCATTAGAAAAAAAAGGGAAAATTCAATTAGATCGTAATAATGCCCCAAAATGTGACCCAAAAAAGCGAGAGTTTGAAAGGATTCCTTTAAGTATGGATAAAGAAGAATATTTTGCGAAAGAAGTATCGCCTTATCTTATGAATTCATGGATGGATAATTCAAAAGATAAGGTTGGTTATGAGATAAACTTCACAAAATACTTTTATAAGTTTGTACCTTTAAGAGATTTAGAAGAGATTACTAAAGATCTTCGACAAATTGATCAGAAAATAAATGAGATTTCTAATTTCTAAATCTAGATGAAATCTATATCGACCCGTAATATAGATTGGATTGGTGAAATTCCAGATGACTGGAACTTAAGAAAAATAAAGTATATTTTTCTTGAAAGAAAAGAAATGAATAATCCTATCAAGTCAAAAAGTTTAATTTCTTTAACTATTAAAAATGGAGTAATTCCACATTCCTTAAAAAAAGGCGGAGGCAATAAACCTAAAGAAGATCTTTCCAAATATAAAATTGTTTATCCAGGGGATATAGTTATTAACAGTATGAATGTTATTGCTGGAGCAGTTGGTTTATCAAATTATTTTGGAGTCGTCAGTCCTGTCT
>CABZLA010000054.1 GCA_902526435.1 uncultured Prochlorococcus sp.
ATCCTTAATTGCCTCAAATGAACTCCTTTTTTGTTTTGAATAGAAATCAAAAAATTTTTTTTCTTTGAAAAAAATTTTTCCTAGTTTAGCCAGTTCTAGATGAGTTGAATTTTTTTTTGAATTTGAATTTTTTTGCATAATTAAATTTATTGAACTAAATACTGTAATCGAACTTATCTTGGAGAAAACCAAAAAATTGATCTAAAATAAAACCGGTAAATCCAATGATAATGATGGCTACAAATATATTTTCAAGAGATAAATTATTCCATTCATTCCAAATAAAATAACCAATTCCAGTTCCCAACAACATTTCTGCAGCTACAATCACAAGCCATGCCGTTCCCATAGAAATTCTCATTCCAGCCAAAATATTTGGCATAATTGCTGGCAAAATAACTCTTCTAATAGTTATTGATTTACTTGCGCCTAAGGATTTAGATACTCTTAAATAATCAGGATTAATGCTTGCAACACCAAAAGCAGTATTTATTAAAGTAGGCCAAATACTAGTAATAAAAATAACAAAAATACCGGTGATCTCTGAATTTCTAAAAACAAATAGTCCTACAGGTAGCCAAGCTAATGGAGAAACTGGTTTAAGTAGTTGAACATATGGATTGAGAGATGATTGGGCCAATTTAGACATCCCCATTAATACACCTAATGGAATAGCTACTAAAACGGCAAGACTATAGCCAATCAAAACTCTTCTCAAACTTATAAGTAAATTAAATCCAATCCCTAAATCATTTGGGCCATTATCAAAAAACGGGTCAGATACCCACCAAATCAATGCGTTTATAGTTTTAAATGAGCCTGGAAAATTTTTAACTAACAAACCCTGCTGAGCAATTATTTGCCAGATAATTATGAAAATTAAAAGACTGAAAATTGTAACTACAAAAGTAAGTCTTTTGGAAATAACCTTATTCATTTAAGTTATTTTTTTATTAAATTTTTAAATTAGAAACCGTCTCTTTTTATTTGATCTTTGACATATTTGATTGGATTACTTGGATCAAACTCATCATAAGCCAAAACTTCTTTTCTAAACCTAGCGGTTGGCGGATTACCTCCCATTTCTCTTTCTAGTGCTTGAGCTTCATCAGTTAGAAAAATAGAGGCACTATTTGGGTTAAAATCACCAGCCTGAATAGCTGCCACAGCCCCTCCTAGATCCCATCTTATAAGCTGAGATTGTATCCAATGAGAAAAACTCTGCCAAGGATAAGGTTTAAAATCAATTCGGTCAGGCACGTTTTGAGTTTTACCTAATCCATCTTCAAATTTACCTGTAAGAACTGCTTCTACAACTTCAGTAGGTTGATTTAAAAAACCTCTTCCCGAAATAGCTTTAGCGACCTCTTTTCTATTTGAAGGTGTTGAAACATAGGCTGCTGCATCGATAATTGATTTATTGAGCGCTCTAAAAGTTTCAGGGTGCTCATTAATCCAAGGCTCCCCCGCTGCAAATGCGCAGCATGGATGACCAGGCCATAATTCTTTTGTAAGAAGATGAATAAATCCTGCATCTTCATAAACGGCTCTTTGGTTAAATGGATCAGGCATTAAATACGCATCAATATCACCTGCAACTAATTGAGCAATACTATCTGGTGGTGGAACAGGACGAATCTGAACATCTTTATCTGGATCAACACCACCTTTTGCAAGGTAATATCTCAAAAGAAGATTATGCATCGAATATGGGAAAGGTACTCCAAAAATGAAGCCTTTCATATCCGCAGGTCCTTTTACTTTGCCTTTATGACGATTAGCAACGGTAATTGCTTGACCATTAATATTTTCAATACTTGCTAGTTTCACGCTAAATGGAGAAGTTCCTAGACCAAGAGTCATAGAAATTGGCATCGGGGCTAGCATATGGTATGCATCTAATTCACCTGCTATAGCAGAATCTCTTACAGCTCCCCAACTTGGCATTTTAACAACTTTGACATCCATCCCAAACTTATTATAAAAGCCCATTGGTTCTGCCATAATGATTGGCGAAGCACATGTTATTGGGATAAAACCAACTCGTAAAGTTTGTTTTTCTAAATTATTAATATTTATCGGTGTATCATCAATGGGTTGTTTTGTAGGCTTATTTTGATTAGAACAAGCTACTGTAATTAAAGCTGCACCTGCTGCAAGACTTGATAAAAAAGCTCTCCTACCCATAGGAGATGAAGCCCTAGTATTTGCAAAAAACTTACCTGCTTGAGGTCCAAAGGCAGCTCTAAATGCTTGATCTAATCCACCAGCTTCTTTAGCTAAATCTCTTAATAATTTCTCTTTATAAGGATCACCATTAGATGCATTTTTGTAGAATAAAAGATCTCGCATTTCTGCAGTAGAAATTGCATCAGCCACTTCGTAAGCCTGATTTTTGATGAGACCCATGCGAGAAAAATCAGATATTATTTCTACTGGATCGTCCGGCATATCTGACATGAAGTTTTCATGATCATTACCTATTGGTCTGCATACAACGCATGCACACAAATATCCATGATTATTAGCTGGGTTTAAAAGATTATTTAATGAATTTTGAGAATTATCTTGAAATTGATCTGTATTATCTGCAGATGAAGGACCACATTTAAAATTATACTTTTTAGTAGAATTACTTACTGGATTAAGCATCAAATAAATATTAAATAACAGTTCTAGTATTTATTTTAAATTTCACTTGTGTTGTATTAACAAATACATTTTTCTTAGATTTAATAATTTAGTTTTCAAAATAAATACGTCTTCAAAAATGATAATCATTTTCATTTATAACTTTGTGAAA
>CABZLA010000055.1 GCA_902526435.1 uncultured Prochlorococcus sp.
GTATTACGAGTATCACCACTCCAGCAGGTGTTGATAATCGTTTTTCATTGTATAATTATGATTCAAGTGAAAGGTTTGTATTAGACCATTCAGGTAATTTAAATATTAGTGGTGTTACAACTGCAACAAATTTTAAAACAGGATCTTCCAATTTACACAGTGATGGAGTTGAGGTTGCAGGTATAAATGTTCTTGGTGCTGATACACCGATCGGTGCTGGTTCAACAATTTACAATTCAGGAGCAGCGGTCTTCACAGGTGTGGTTACAGCAACTCAATTTCAAGGTGATGGATCTAATCTATCAGGATTGGCAAGTCGTGAGTTTTATGGATTTAAAACTGTGAATGAAGATCTTATATTAATACATACAAACAACGGAGCAGATAACATATCAAAATCTGACTTTGAATCTTTTGAGGACACGATGACTGCACCATCGGGTCTCTCTTTCAGTATAAATAGTGCAGGAGAATTAGAAATGACAATTTAAGATGGCAACTGTTAATCTTGGAAAAGTAAAATTAAAGTGGAGAGGTACATATGCAGGAGGAACTGCATATACACCAGATGATGTAGTTGAATACACAGATGGAAGTGTAACCTCAAGTTATATCTGTGTGACTGCATCAACAGGAAATGCTCCATCTTCAGGTGGTTCAGTTCATAGTTCTTGGAACTATATGGCAAAAGGACAGGCAACATCACCAACTACAACACAGGGTGATATCATTGTAAGAGGTGCAAGTGCAGATCAAAGACTTGGAGTTGGATCTGCAGGTCAAGCACTTTTAGTTAATTCAAGTGGAAATGGATTAGAATATGGAACTGCTGGTAGAGTATTGAATGTTCAGACTTTTGTTAATAATACAAGAGCAGTATTATCATCTACCAATCCTTATAATTTCTTCTCTGTGAATTATACACAGGTGAAAGCAAATTCAAAAATATTATGGTGGGGTCAATTAGCTTTTAGAGGCAATGCATCAGGAGAGGTTCGTTTTCAATTATTATATAACGGTTCTGAAGTAAATGTTGGTCAGTCGGGATATCCTTACACAGCACAGTCTCATTGTATGTACGGTACAGGATGTGGATATTTTAATGGTGCAAACTCCACAGGATCAAAAGCTGTAGTATGGAGACATGCTTCTGCAAATGGTGCAAATGAGACTCCAGCAGGAAGATATAACCCAAATAGCAGTGATGATGGTAGAATTGGCCAACAGGCAAGTGTTTTAACTTTTATGGAGCTTGATTTCTAATGATAGATGTCCATATTGATGATGCATTAATACTTTTTCCTAATTTTATAGGATATGAGGGAGATGCACCCAGTCATAGTGATGAATATAATAATCTAAAACCTATTCCTGGTTATGATAGTGTTTGGAATGGTGAGAGACCTAATTGGATAGAAGTTTTACAAAAAAAATATGAATTACAGATGAAAGAACAGAGTAAATTAGAAACAAAAATATCAGCATATAAAAAATTGGGGTTGACTCAAGAAGAAATTAATGCAATAATCTGACATAATAAGAAAACATTAAATTTATAAATCATTATTTAACAAGACATATGAACTTTGCAGTTTACTCAAAGGATGGTTGCCCATATTGCGACAAGATTAAACAGGTAATGGACTTGACAAAACTGAGTTATGTAGTGTATAATTTAAATGAGGACTTTGATCGTGATTCTTTTTACGATGAATTTGGTCAAGGATCAACCTTTCCACAAGTGGTGGTTGATGGCAAAAAACTAGGAGGTTGTGTTGACACAATCGAATTCTTGCGAGAAAATAAAATCGCAAAATAATGACATAAATAAATCAACTGACCACATTGATCGTGGTTTTGAGTTGATTCTCTCAGGAGGTAAAACAAAGAGACCTAAAACATTTCGTCTATTGTTAGATAAGATGATCTCTTTTTTTAACAAGGACATAAACATTCACCTTGACTTTTATGTGAATGTAAAAACCAAAAAATAATCTCAGGAGAATTATGTTAGCAGTAAGCATTGTGTTCGCAGCATTTCTGTTTATATTGTTTCTAATTGTAGGAGTAATAGGAGGATGGGTTGCAAGAGATTACATGATGAATTATCAAGAGGTTGAAAAAATTCACCCAGAGATGTATGATAGAAATGGTAATATAGTTCCTGATGAAATAGTAGCATTCAGATTTGAAAATCATGACAACAACGACGAAGATGACGACGACTAAACCAAAAGTGGTAAAAGCAAAAACAACAGCAATTCCAAAATTACATAACATTCCATTTTGTTATGAGGTATTAGAAGCTGCATCAAAACAAAGAACAAAAGCAAAGAAGATTGAAGTTCTAAAAACATATGCACATGACTCTATAATGGCAGTGTTAATTTGGAACTTTGACGAATCAGTAGTATCATTACTTCCAGAGGGTGAAGTTCCTTATGGAAATACAAGAGAAGATAATAGTATGACAGGTACTTTATCTGATAAGATTAATGATGCAGTAGGTATGATGAGAGAATCTGGTTCAACATCATTGGGATCTCAAGACCAAGGGAAGGCATCAATTCGTAAAGAGTATACAAAGTTCTATAACTTCTTAAAAGGAGGTAATAATGGACTTACTAACCTTCGTAGAGAAACAATGTTTATCAATATTCTTGAGGGATTACATCCTCTTGAAGCAGAGATACTTGTTTTAGTTAAAGATAAAAAATTAACTGATAGATATAAAATTACAAAAGAAGTTGTATCCGCTGCATAT
>CABZLA010000056.1 GCA_902526435.1 uncultured Prochlorococcus sp.
GGAAAATTATTATATAGAGGCTATTCAATTGAAGAATTAGCACAGAAAAGTAGTTTCTTAGAGACTGCTTTTTTATTAATTTGGGGAGAATTACCTTCAGCAACAGAACTAAGAGATTTTGAACAAGAAGTACAGATGCATCGGAGATTAAGCTTCAGAGTAAGAGATATGATGAAATGCTTTCCTGCCACAGGGCATCCCATGGATGCTCTGCAGTCTAGTGCCGCCTCTCTTGGTCTTTTCTACTCAAGAAGAGCGATAGATGATCCCAAGTATATCTACAACGCAGTGATAAGACTAATTGCAAAAATTCCAACAATGATTGCTGCATTTCAACTTATAAGAAAAGGACAAGATCCCATTCAACCTAGGGATGATTTATCCTACTCATCGAATTTTCTTTACATGTTGACTGAAAAAGAACAAGATCCCATAGCTGCAAAAGTTTTTGATAGATGCCTAATTCTTCATGCAGAACATAGTTTAAATGCGAGTACATTTAGCGCACGAGTTACAGCTAGCACGCTTACAGATCCATATGCGGTAATTGCCTCTGCAGTAGGAACATTAGCTGGTCCTCTTCATGGAGGAGCAAATGAAGATGTAATTGCCATGTTAGAGGATATTAAAACTCCTGAAAAAGCTGCTTCTTTTCTAGATGACGCCATTCAAAACAAAAGTAAAATAATGGGTTTCGGTCATCGAGAGTATAAAGTTAAAGATCCTCGAGCAATTATTCTTCAGAAATTAGCAGAGGAGCTTTTTATAAGGTTTGGTAAAGATGAAATGTATGAAGTTGCTAAAAAATTAGAATTAGAGGCTATTCCAAGGCTAGGAGGAAAAGGTATTTTTCCAAACGTTGATTTCTATTCTGGCCTTGTTTACAGAAAACTTGGTATTCCTCGTGACTTATTTACTCCTATTTTTGCAATATCAAGAGTCGCAGGCTGGTTAGCTCATTGGAGGGAACAATTAGGAGCAAACAGAATTTTTAGACCATCTCAAATTTATACCGGTTCGGCTCCAAGAGATTGGATTGCTTTAGAAAATCGAAAATAATATTTTCAGCTTTTCATAAAAAACACACATATTGTTTATGAAGAGTTAATCTAAAGAATAAATAACAACAAAATTTTGAACTCCGGATTAGATCTCGAATATAGTTTTAATGAAATCTTAAAAGGCTTCGGTCTCTCAAGTGAGCTTGCTCATATAATTTGGTTACCTTTACCAATGTTATTAGTTTTAGTTTCAGCAGTAGTTGGTGTATTAGTAACAGTTTGGCTAGAAAGAAAAATATCTGCTGCTGCCCAACAAAGAATTGGTCCAGAATATGCAGGGGCTTTAGGAGTACTTCAACCAATTGCAGACGGTTTGAAATTACTTGTAAAAGAAGATATTATTCCTGCGAAAGCAGATTCTATTCTATTCACTGCTGGACCAATATTAGTATTGGTACCGGTTATTCTCTCATGGTTAATTGTCCCATTTGGCCAAAACTTGCTTATTAGTAATGTTGGTATTGGAATTTTTCTTTGGATTGCTCTTAGTAGTATTCAACCTATTGGACTTCTTATGAGTGGCTACGCCTCGAATAATAAATATTCACTATTAGGCGGATTAAGAGCGGCCGCTCAATCTATTAGCTATGAAATACCTCTTGCTTTGTCTGTACTAGCTATTGTTTTAATGACAAATTCCCTTAGTACTATTGATATTGTTAATCAACAAAGCGGGGCTGGAATATTAAGTTGGAATATATGGAGGCAACCTATTGGATTCATCATTTTCTGGATATGTGCTCTTGCTGAGTGCGAAAGGCTACCATTCGACTTGCCAGAAGCTGAGGAAGAATTAGTAGCGGGTTATCAAACTGAATATGCTGGAATGAAATTTGCCTTATTTTATTTAGGCAGTTATATAAATTTAATCCTATCTGCATTATTAGTATCCATACTATATTTAGGTGGATGGGGATTTCCTATTCCTGTTGAGATAATTGCTAAAGTTCTAAATCTTCCAATTGATGCTCCTGTTATTCAAGTTTTCACAGCCTCTATAGGAATAATAATGACTGTTCTTAAAGCGTATCTATTGGTTTTTGTTGCCATATTATTGCGGTGGACAACACCAAGGGTGCGAATAGACCAACTACTAGATTTAGGATGGAAATTCCTTCTACCCATATCTCTTGCTAATCTACTTGTGACCGCAGGACTAAAATTAGCCTTCCCTCAATTTTTTGGTGGATAATGTTAAGTACATATACTTAAATATTAAATAAATCCACTAGAATAATAATGAAAAAGTAAATTCTTTAGAATGAAAGATTTTCTTCAAAAAGTGAATAGTTATATTAAGGAAGCTTTTAGCGCTGGTAAATATTTATTTGATGGATTCTCTGTAACTTTTGATCATCTCCGAAGAAGACCAGTTACTGTGCAATACCCTTATGAGAAATTAATTCCTTCTGAAAGATATAGAGGAAGAATCCATTATGAATTTGATAAATGTATAG
>CABZLA010000057.1 GCA_902526435.1 uncultured Prochlorococcus sp.
TCCAATTACAATAATACTTTTTGATTTTAATTTATTAGCTTTTTTAAATTGTTTTGAAAATGATGATCCACTAAGATCTAATTCTGCTATCAAATCATAATTTCTTAGCTTTCTGGATAATTCCATGGCCAATATTTCAGCATGATTACCTTTATTCACAATATAAATATCTGTTTCTCTATTTTCTTCAAGCTCGCTACCACATAATATTATGAGTCTTTCTAATCCAATTGCAAATCCAATTGCTGGGGTTTCCGCTCCCCCCATTTGACTAATCAAACTATCATATCTTCCTCCTCCGCATACTGTAGCTTGAGAACCTAATGTTCCGCTGGTAATTTCAAATGCAGTATGTGTGTAATAGTCTAAACCTCTTACTAAATTAAAATTTTCGATAAACGGTATTTTAAGGAGCTTTAATTTTTCTTTAATAATTAAATATCTTTCGAGACTTTTTTCAGACAAAAAGTCAAATAATCTGGGAGCATCTTCAAGAATTTGTTTTGTTTGAACATTCTTAGTATCTAAAATTCTCAAAGGATTCTTATCTATTCTCCTTTGAGAATCTAAATCTAAAGAGTTTTTATTAACTTCTAACCATTTTAAAAATGCCTTTTGAAAATTTGACCTATCAATATGATCCCCTAAGGTATTAATTTCAAGATTAAGTTCTTTTATTCCTAATTTCTGCAAAATATCCCAAGCCAAAGTAATAATTTCAATATCACTATTTACAGATTCATAACCAATAAATTCAACTCCTAACTGATGAAATTGTCTTTGCCTTCCTGCTTGAGGTCTCTCATACCTAAACATTGGTCCCATGTACCAAAGTTTCTGAGAAGGTCTAGTTGATATTCCATGTTGTATTAATGCTCTTGCGACTGAGGCAGTACCCTCTGGTCTTAATGTACAGGACCTTGCACCTCTATCTAAAAATGTATACATCTCTTTGCTAACAACATCGGTTCCTTCACCAATACCACGCATAAATATTTCAGTCATTTCTAATATTGGAGTCCTAATTTCCTTTACAGAAGACCTAAAAAGTTGTTGTATTATTATTTTTTCGACATTTTGCCACTTTATTAACTGATCAGGTAAAAGATCTACAGTTCCTCTAAGATTTTTAAAGTTATTCAAAGTTCTTAATAATAATTCAAAATTTTTTAATTTAAATAGAAATTAAATTTTGCTGAATTTCTTTATGTCATAATTTAATCTAACATTCATACAAAATATTGGGAATAACTAATAATAAAGAGAGTCAGCATTGTGGAACAAAACCAAAAAAATTTGCCTTCGGCATTGCTCCCTTAGGTATAGTTTCTATTGGAATTGTACCAATGGGCGTTATAAGTATTGGGGTAGTGCCAATGGGTGTTTTTTCTTTTGGTGCTGTTGCTATGGGAATAGTAAATTTATCCGTAGTTGGCATGGGAATAATTTCTGCTGGAATAACCACTATGGGATTATGGGAATATTCTCCAAAATCACATGGCCATGAGCATAACATTCCTCCTGAGAAGACTTCAAATATTAAAAAAGAGACTATGAAGCTAGGCCTTTTTAAAACAAAAGAGGATGCCGAAAAAGCTGCATCAGACTATGGATGTATTGGCGCGCATAAAATGGGTGAAAAATGGATGCCCTGTAAAATGCACTAAAGATTTTTCAATTTTAAAGAGCTGAAATATTAATCCAATATCTGTACTTTAAAATCAAGACTATTTGCTTCTTCGACTGTTAATTTTTTGGCCCAGGCACCTTGCATAGGATTATTCCAGAGGAATCCTGCCTTCTTTGCTAATGATCTGTCTTCATAACTAACCAATGCTTTATATAAAAATCTTGGCTCAGTCGCTTTACTAAGAAGTTCTTCTAAATTCTCACATTTTTTGAAAACCTCCGAAATATAAAAGCAATCTGATAAGGCTCGATGTAAGCTCCAAACTGGTATTGAAAAAGAAAGTGCAAGATCAGTAACTGATGGTCTATTTTTTAAGTTTTTTTGAAAAGACCAATTTATATCCTCTAAACTGCAAATCCATTTTTTTTCGAGCTTGGGCAATCTGCCCTTTCCAAACCATTTTTTGTCAAATTCAACATTATGAGCAACTATTAAATCTGAACAATCCACAAGTTTTAAAAAGAAATTTAAGCCTTCCTCCCAAGGTTGTTTAATATTAGTAACTTCTGCAGATATCCCATTAACATGTTCAGCTTCATTAGAACTTACTGGAAATAAGAACGAAACCTGCGAGAGGACAGATTTAGAATTTACATTAAATAAAATGCAACCTACCTCAATAATTTCATC
>CABZLA010000058.1 GCA_902526435.1 uncultured Prochlorococcus sp.
TGAATTTAAATTATCTTTAGAAATATCCTCTTTATTACTAAGAAGAAACTTTAATAAACGTTGAAAAAAAAACCAACCTTTTTCTACCCTTTTTGGGCCCAAAATTATAAGAACAATAACTGATATTACAAAAATTGCTGGAGAGTTTAAACCTAAAAAGTTCATCAATTTCAAACATTCTGAATGTACTTTAGTACATCATAAAAATTAAGGCTAATTATTTTCAAAAGTGGGTAAATAAAGCTCTCTATTTGATGCAATAATACCTTCTTCTTTAAAAAAAATTTCTAGTTCTTTTAAATCGCTTATATTTATTTTATTTCCGCAGTTATCTAAAATATTATTAGAAGTAAATTCCCAAAGGTCATCTAAATATTGATCATCATCGGGAAAAGCCACAAATTTTAAATATGTATTATTTAAAGCATATTCACTTGCAAATTCAGAATCTAATCCCTCATTTTTAGCATCACAAAAAACTTTAGCGAACCTCTTACCTACTGAAGTTTGAGCACTAGACAAATCAAGACTACCTTGAATCGCATAAACATTATTAGGAGCAATAAAAAGAAATATTGGAAGAAGAATTGATAATAAAAGAATCAAAAATATAAAGCCCAAAAATAAATTGAATAATCTTAATTTAGCAAAATTAGCAACAAATTAAGACAATAAAAAAGAAATCTAATAAAATTTTTAAGAATAAAAAAAATAATCAATTGAATGTTAATTATTCAATCTATAGTGAATATATCAGAAGTGAATTTTGACATAATGTCTTCAATTATAAAATTAAGAGGCAAAGGTGTATCGAGAATAATAAATAGTAAAGTAATGTTATCTCCTCTCGCAGGAGTTACCGATAAAATATTTAGAAAATTAGTAAGAAAATGGGCTCCAGAATCATTACTATTTACAGAAATGATTAATGCGACAAGTCTTAAAGATGGATATGGCACTCAGAAAATAAAACAACTTGAATTAGAAAAAGGTCCTATAGGTGTGCAGATATTTGATAATAGGCCCTTTGCTGTTTCAGAGGCTGCGAAATTGGCAGAAGACTCAGGTGCCTTTCTGATTGATATAAATATGGGCTGTCCAGTAAAAAAAATCTCAAGAAAAGGGGGTGGAAGTGCCTTAATTAATGATCGCTTATTAGCTATTGAATTAGTAAAAAGAGTTTCAAATGCTGTAAAAGTCCCTGTTACAGTCAAAACAAGGCTTGGTTGGGAAAATAAAGAAGAGAATATAGAGGAATTTCTATTAAGTCTTCAAGATGCAGGAGCTGAAATGATAACCTTACATGGAAGAACTCGAAAAGAAGGCTTTTCAGGTAAAGCAGATTGGGAAATGATTGGAAAAATTAAAGAGATTTTAGAAATACCAGTAATTGCAAATGGAGATATCAAGAATCCTAAGGACGCATTTAATTGCTTCAAAAAAACAAATGCTGATGGTTTAATGATTGGGAGAGGCATACTTGGTTCACCATGGAAAATAGGAGAAATAGATTATGCAGTTAAAGAAATTAAAGGTTTTAAAGAACCAAATATTGAAGAAAAATTGTTATTGATTATTGAACATTTGGATGAACTTATAAAAGAAAAGGGAAGTCATGGTTTATTAATAGCCAGAAAACATATTTCATGGACTTGTAAAAATTTTCCAGGAGCTACAAGTCTTCGAAATAAATTAGTAAGCGCAATAGACGCCAATGAGGTAAAAGAATTAATAAATAAAGCGATTAAGACTTTAAATTATGAAAAAAAAATATTAACATAAAAATAATTAAAACTTAAAATGAAAATAATTAGTTCAAAGACGAGTCAAAGAGTTTGTAAACATATGAATAATGATCACATTGGATCTGTACACAAATATCTAAAACATTATGGAAAGATTTCAGAATTTAAGGAGGCTTATTTGGAAGAAATTTCCAGTCAATTCATGAAAATTAAATATGATGATAAATTTGCAATTATAAATTTTAAAAATGAAATCTCAGAAGATGAAATTCATGGCACATTAGTTTCTATGATAAAAGAAATTGAATAAATTTATTGCCCCACTTCGTAAAAAAAGAACATCTAAGAATTTCTCTCATAGTAATCCGTAATTTTTTTACATTCTTCAAACGTAAGCATACTTAATCTTGAACTTGCATTACATTTTAAGATTGCACAAACAGCTAACAGATCTGAGCTATTTACATTAAGTGCTTCAGAAAGCTCAATAACTCTAAGACCTTTCAATATTTTTACTTAAAAAAAATTACTAAAAACATTTTACTTTGAA